>NZ_JBHINJ010000056.1:0-3207 GCF_042194855.1 Bartonella sp. CL70QHWL
AAAATTAGCCGGTCCATTTTGGGGATGTTATCTTAGAATAGAGCATTCTTAAATATTACAGCTTTTGACTCAAAATTAAGTAAAAACCGATACCTTATGATGTTACAATGGTTTTAAATTTTACTTGCTTATCTTGTCTAAATAGCTGCCCCCAAATTTGGAAAGAGCTCTTTTGGTTTCGTATTTTTAAACTATAACTTTTAAAACGTTTTTAGTACCAAATCTAAAGTAGATAGTTATTCTACTGCCATGGCATTATTTGCTTCCATTTTTTTGTGGAAGCGAATAGTTCCATTCTTAAAGACTAGCCTGCAATCTATTCATTAAAAGGCTTTTCATTTCATAAGATATAGCGTTTTGAATTTCATATCTGTTGTGATGATAGGATCTGTATAATGCCTGCCTATCGTTTTCTAAATTTTTAGAAAGCGTTTTAAATATGATTTTGTCTTTAAATCTTTTTATGCAATTTTATAAATTAAACTTATAAGCTTATAATAGTTTCGCTAAAAATTTAGCGAAATTAAAAAAGTTTATATTACTAACTTCAATGCGATTTTTAAGTGATAAAAACGTATCATAAAATTTATAAACTGTTATGAATGATAACAGCTTTTCATTTCATTTGAATACACACATGCGTTATAATCTTTACATCATGATTTGCTTTTTATGGTCTATTCATACATGGCAATCTTATATAAAAAATGATCAAATGAATCATGCATAAAAGTGTGGATTCTTAAGTGGATTCATATAAAATAATTTCACACAACCTATTGACTTTATTGTATTTTTTAGTATTATATCTTGAATAACCGACACTAAGTGCGAAAGTGTTCTCTTATGACGATAAACATCTCGCTTTACTGGTATCGGTCCTCCAGTCTTAACCCGAATATAATGACGTGTCATCAAAATACCTCTCAGTGATTAGTCACGAATTCAACGACTATACTTGCTTGCCCAGCTTGTACTGTCTTATCAGCTTTAGCATAGAGAGTAAGTTCTTCATCATAAGGGATAAACTCCTTCTGATTGGTGGGCTTAACCTCTTTTACTGCCTGTTGTTTGATTTCTGCTTCACCAAACTCATTGCCGCCAGCAGTGCACCCTATTTTTACCTTCGTGTCCGAAAATGCTGTCTTGACATACACTTTAATCGAAGTGATCAAAGCACCACGAGGTAGCGTGCCTATTCTCATAGCGTTTTCTTTATCTTCATAGCTAAAATTAAGCCGCAAAAAGCTTACCTGCTGGGTATGAAGATTTCTCCCTTGCAAGGGCTGTGGTAAATAATCTGCCATGTCTTATCCCTTCAATGATTTGTTACGAATTGCACAACCACAATACATTCACCAGCATCAGTGGTTTTGTCTCGTGTTGCATAAAGGGTCATCTCCTTATCATCTGCAACAAAAGACTTTTGATCTGTTGGCGTAAAATCTTGCGTGCCTTGGGCTTTGATGTCTTTTTCACTGAACTCATTGCCGCCATAGGTGCTGCCTATCTTTAATTTTGTCTCAGAAAACGCGGTCTTGACAAAAGCCTTCATCGAAGTGATCAAAGCGCCACGAGGCAAAATTCCGATTTTTTCCGTAAGATGCTTATCTTTATGCGAAATATTCAAACGTAAGAAACTTACCTGTTGGGTATGAAGAGTTCTTCCCTGCAATGGAGGTGGTAATTGATCTGCCATGTCTTGCTTCCTCCCTATGATTAATTATCAGGTTCACCACTGTAGGTGGGGATAACAATCGTTCCAAAATCTTGCGCTGCTTGAGAGCTATTTGGAAATTTGAAACGGGTTTTCTTCATTCCAATCAGTGTTTTTGCAGACAAACCATAGTAACGTTGATAGTCGAAATGCTCTTCCACCAATTTATAGCGATTGACATTGCGATTATTTCCAAAAGCCATAACGATACTTTGTGCTCCAAGAAAAACAGCACGACGCACACTTTTTTTCGCTGTATGATCGGTAGATTTAACCCCATGGGTGACATGTTCAGATTCACGTAAAATCACACCATTATACATGCCTAAAGAACCATCAAAGATTGGGTTTTGCGCACGAGAGCCTGTGTAAGCAGCTTTCTGAATATCAAGCCACTGACCAGTCTCTGTATTGGTACGCAATTGCATCACTTGTGTTGGATGCAAATAGAGAACATAAACACTCTCCCCATTCACACGTACTGGTCGAATTTTGGGATTAGCAAGTTTCGCCATTTTTACAGCTTCGTCAATAAGCTTCAAACTAAAGCTGTGTTTTGGCGCTTCACTTAGCTCTTCATCCTTGGTTTTACCATCTGGACGGATAATTCGCTTACTACTTGGTGCCAGAGGTTCATTAAATCCATAATGCACATTCTCGATATCTATCATCCGATCTTCAAAAGAGATTGTCCTTGCTGTATATCCGCAAGCTTGAATGAAAAACATCAAGCTTAAGCGATCTGCATACCAATCAACTAAGCCATCTTTTGCTTCGTCACGCAAATCAAACGTTGTACGTTGTTGCGCTATACTACCTTCATTTTCTACACGAACTGCATGCGAAAGCTCGTCAATATATAGTCTGTCATGAAGGAATTGTAATGCCTCTTCATTCCCCTCAAGCGTCTGTCCTGAGGTAACACCCCGTCCCAAAAGCTGTGTACGTAAGCTAAATGTAACACAATCCCCTCTGCCCTTCTGTGTTTCAGTTTTAAGTTGAATAATGCTGTTTGAACCCCTGCCTATAAGAGGGGCAATAGGTATCGCCTTTGAAACTTCTGTATTTAATAATTTTGACCACGTGCTTATCGCATGAGGATCATCTGCTCTAACTGTTGTTAATGCCATTGATTTTACCTTTCTTTGCTGTAAAAAAAAACCGGCTTAAAAGCCGGACCATAACCCTGCATAAAACAGGCTAATTTCTATAAAAATGCACTCTTAATACCCGTTACCAGCACCATGCAATTGCCGAAAAATTGCTTTATTTTTCGGATTTGATATCCAAGCGTCAAATTCTTCTTCTGACATCCTATCAATGCTTGCTAAAGTGATTGGTCCAACACTGCCCCCTCCTCCAGATGCTGTTAAGGTTCTCGCAGAATTCTGCCGGCTTTGAAGCGCAGCAACTTGATTATTCGCTTGAACCCCTTGGTTCTGATAGCCAAGATTTTGCGCTATTCTATAAATCTCTTCTGCCGGATTGAG
>NZ_JBHINJ010000057.1:0-3095 GCF_042194855.1 Bartonella sp. CL70QHWL
TCGATTTTTCGCTCTCAATATCGCTTGGTAAGACAGATTTTTATGCTTGATAAAAGAAAATAAGTTACAAGATTTTCTCTCTTTAAGAGAACAGAAACAACAAGTAAAGTCCAAGAGCAGCCCCTCTTCACTTTCCCCTTAAAAGCTCACAAGAATCCCCACTCAAGCAAGAGCACCTCTCAAGCAAAAGCACCAATTCTTTAAAAAACACGACACAAATATAAAAAAGCATAAAACGAGAAGTACACCCATGCACCTTAATGAACAAGTCAAAAGCAAGGCTCAACAAAAGCCTCTCTTCATTTTTTCCCCTCGCTCATTTTTCTCTCGCTCACTTTCCCCTCGCTCACTTTCCCTTCGCTCACTTTCCCTCGCTCACTTTCCCCTCGCTCACTTTCCCTCGCTCACTTTCCCTTCGCTCACTTTCCCTTCGCTCATTTTCCCCTCGCTCATTTTTCTCTCGCTCACTTTCCCTTCGCTCATTTTCCCCTCGCTCACTTTCCCTTCGCTCATTTTCCCCTCGCTCATTTTCCCTCGCTCACTTTCCCCTCGCTCACATCGTATAATATGACGGGAGCTCCTTTCTGCTCAACCTCTTCTTCTAATTGCCGTATCATTTTGTTCAACTGACGGGTCACGATAAAACGCATAATAAAAACAATCGGTAAGAATAAAAAAACACAGGCAAGCATCCATGCCAGTGGCTCGAATACGACAAGAGAAACAAAGTCCTCCCCTCTCCATATCTTAACGACAGCAGTTATAACTATTGGAGCAGTCGCCATGACCGTAGAAAGATAGAATATTTTTTTATAGTCTTGCCAAACAAGAGAAAGCTGTTTTTTATCAAACATTCTGCTGCTTTTTTATTTTTGGGAGATCTGTTTTAAGGCAATATCGCGTTCATTCAACACGCATTTCAGTTCCTTTTTCACGCGACAATAAAGCCGCGCACGCTTGATAAACAGGTAATAAATGACAACGATTGGCGCCCATATTAAAACATTTAAGAGCGTAAAGAACAGGAAAGAAATGGCTATTAATGTTATAAGACTACTCGTCATTTTGTCCCCCTTCCACATTCTGCATACGCATTGCCTGATCGCGTTGTTGTATCGCTTCTTCCAATTGTGGAAGTATTTTGTTCAATTTTCTCGTTAACTTTATGCACATGATCCCAATGATCGGAGAAAAGAGAAAAATCCCTAACCATATAAGGCTCAACAGCTGCATGATAAAGGCAACATTATCATTTTTCCACCATACAAAATTTGCGATAGAGAAAGCAGATTGCAAAACAGCAAAGAGAATAAGGATAAAAAGAATTATTTTACATTCTTTTGAATAAAAAGGCCGAGATTCTTTGAAGTTAAGAAAGCGCATTTTCGCATCAAGGGTCTTATGGGCGAGATTGTGTCTTTTCATTTCTCCCTGATCATTGCGCAATTGTTGTATGGCTTGTTTTTGTTGCATCGTACTCTTTTTCAAGTCTTGAGCGATTTTAAAAGATAACCTGATATGCTTGATCAACAAGTAAGGAAGCCTAACAATGACCATAACCATTAAAATGGCAATGACGATGCCCCCTAAAAAAGCTAAATGTTGCATCATAATGCTCCCTTTTTTTCCCTATCGTATTGATGTGAAATCATCATTTCTATTCTCTTCTCAAGCAAATGTTTCTAATTCCTTTACTGTTTCTTGCACGCCATACTGAAGGAAACTATGGAGAATTAAAATGACAGGTAAAGAAATAACAATACATGCCCAGACCCAAAACAGCAGTTTCATGACAAAATCAATAATGTGAAGCACTATAGGCGCGTAATTGTGCAAAAAAACCGCAGATTTTGGAAGAAAAGCTGAAAAAACGACAACACCTGTGCAAAGTGCAACCATAACGAAAGCGATAGAAAAGATCATAAAATAATCTTTTTTTGAGAGAAGCAAAGATTCTTGAAAAGAAAAGGCACGCAACTGTGTTGTAAGAACTGTATTCTGTCCTCTCCCTCCTGCCTGATTATGCCCTAAATTCTGCGCTGCACCCTTTTTTAATTTTCGCTGCGTCACCAATAACAAGATTGTCCGTTTTATCAACGAATAATAAAGTGCAACGATTGTCACCACGGTAGAAAGGAATACCATAAAAATTGCAGAACAAATAAAAATTGTCGTCCCTACGGCAGTCAACATTCCAATGATTAAAGAAGCGGTCACTTTCCCCTCCTATAGTCTTCTGTCAGAGATCGGTTGTCTAGCTGTTGCTGCTCTGGCAAGGTTTCCCATTGTAGCATCATTTCCTTCACATCCCGTTTAAATACGGCGTTAAAGACAAAAAAGAGCGGAAACAACACGAAAAGGACGCCAAAAATTATTTGCGGTAAGAGACATAAAAAAGCCCAAACACTATTCCACCCCGCATCAAGAACATGCTGAATTATAGGATTTTGGAAAGGGTGTTTAAGACTTTCCTGAAAACTTTCTTGTTTCATTTTTCCCAGTTCTTGTAACTGTTCCTTGGATATAACGTGAAAAAATTCCAAAGGGCTCATATAGGCAGACGCGGAAAAAAGCACCAACAAGAGGATAGCCAAACAACAAATGATGATATAATCGCTTGTTGAAAGCATCATCCATTTTTTGAAAGTTGCCGATTGATTCAACACTGACTGTGATACAAAAGCCTTATCTCGCTTATGGGCAGATTGGTGTTGTGATTTATCTTCGATCATACGGATACTCCCCCACTTCTAAAATTCCCACTCTTCAATATTTGATAGCACGCCACCAGCGCGGTAAATTCGCTTAGCACCCTTCTCAGAGTAATGCAAGCACTATAAATCCCCTCTACGTATTTTGTTCATTTGCCCTATACGCGCTTATACATGAAGCACTATACGTGAGGCGCTTACAAGCCAAAACACCCCTTTCCCCAAGGTGGTGCCCCCATATTGAAAGCCAAGCACGCTGCCAAGATCACCCTCAGTCCCAGATCAACCTCAGTCATTGCCTCATCTAAAGCTTCCTCAAGCACACGACGTAAACGCCCTACGCTTACCTTTTCCTCAAAAATTTTCAATCTCTTTTCCTTAAAA
>NZ_JBHINJ010000058.1:0-2890 GCF_042194855.1 Bartonella sp. CL70QHWL
ATAATATCACCCTATCAGAAAGCTATGATACCTCTAACGCAAAAGAAAAGCATGAAAAGTCTTTTGCTGGTGTGACAGGCTCTGTCAATGTGGGCATTCTTGGTACAGTAAAAGATGTAAAGGATGCAGTCAAACGTTTTGGTCATGGGGATACAAAACACAAAATCGGTAATGGTCTTATTGCTGGTCTAAAAGGCTATGATCTCTATAGCAAAGGCAAAGGTCTTTATAATGGGATGAAAGGTGGAAACAAACAGTCTATTCGTGATATTGCTGATGTTTCTGCTAGCGTAACCGTGGGCTTTAGGACAGAGAAGGAGGAGGCATCGGTTCAGACATCTACTGCGGTGACAGGTACAATAGAAGCAGGACGCGCTGTTAATATGCAAGCCCACAAAGGCAGCATCCATGGTGTTGGAGCCGATATTATTGCCGGTACAAACCCGATGCAAAGCAATGATGAACAGAGCGGGAATATCACCATGGGAGCAGGTAAAGATATCATCTTTGAAAGTGCACAAAACACGCAAAGCACAGAAAACCACACGCAAAGCGCTTCGATGAATGTTGGGTATAGTTATGGTACCGGTGGTCCAGGGTGGATGGGGAATGCTTCTTTTGGTAAAGGCAAGGGTTCCAGTGAGGAAGTTCAACACAAAAACAGCCATATTGTTGGCACTGGCACTGTTCATACCACGAGTGGGGCAAACACCACATTGGCAGGCGCCGTGGTTTCTGGAGAGCGTGTAGAAATGGAAGTAGGGGGTGATTTTGCCATTACCAGCCGCAGTGATACGGGACAAAGTTCCAGCAAGCAAAACTCTTTTTCCATTGGTTATAATAGCCGAGAAAAGGATGGTACAGCCTCAACCAATATTTCCTTGAACAAGGATAAATCCTCTAGCGATTATCATAGTGTTGTGGAGCAATCAGGCATCAAAGCGGGTGATGGCGGCTTTAAGATCAACGTTAAAGATAAAACAACGCTGACCGGAGGACTTATTTCCAGCACTGCGCCGGCAGATAAAAACAGCCTAACCACAGGAAGCATCAGCACCAGTGATATCAGCAACGGTGCGCATGCTCAAGCTAGCAGCCAAGGTTTAAGCATTTCTGCCGGTGGTCCGATGTATCAGGGCAAATATGGTGTCGGGAAAAACATTGCTAAAAATCTTTTAGATCATTCAAAAGCCCAAGATTCAGAGGAAGGATACACCAAATCTGCTATCAGCAATGGCACCATCGTCTTGACAGATGAAGCAGGGCAGAAGGCATTGACAGGGCAAGATGTTGAGCAAGCAATCTCCTCCCTTAATCGTGATACTGCTAGCGCCCATAAGGGTGTACAACAGCTCGATGTAGGCAAGCTGGAACAAATCGTCCATGAAAACCGCGAAATGGCAACCCAACTTTTAGAAGAAGGATTTAAATACAGTGATGACTCCTATAAAACCATGTTTATCAAAGAGCACCCCATCGCTGTGGTCGACCGTGATGAAAAGGGTAATATAATCTATGAAATAGATGCAAATGGACAGTATATCAAAGACGCTCGTGGACAAAAAATACCTCACGCACATTATTTAACGGATGAAGAAAAGCAGCATTTACAAGAGGGTGCTGATGGCAAGGTGCATGTGTCCTTTAATGGCATCTTTACTCCACCAGAGGAAGCCGCTGTTTATGCGGTTCAACATGCGAAGGATAAAAATGAACCGCTTTATTTTGTTGTGTTCCCTCAAGCCGATTCTGCTATTTCAGAACTTCTGGTCGCGGGCTATCAGAAGTTTATGGAAAATAACTTTTGGGGTTTGACCAATTCAACACAAGAAGCAAAAGATTTGATGTATAGCTATGGTCTTACAGGATTAGAACTTTATGGACATAGTCGCGGGACAATGACATTGGGGAATATGCTGTATTCTTTCAAACAAGAAGGGGTGCACGGGATAGCCGACAACACGAAGATCAATTTCTATGGACCCGCCTTTAATGCTTTAGTTGCATCCGGTCTGTTAGGTTATGTGAGTGATGGCAAACAAACCACTGTTGGCTTTGATGGGAATAGATATGACTTTGTAAGCAGAATTATTGGCGGCAATGGCTATACCTACGGGACACTCCCTGCTGGCAGTAACGTTTGGACAGAATGGTTGAGAGTGGCTACAAATCCCATAAGTTCCCATACTTGCCTTGGAGATGCGAGCGATAAGTGTACATGGCGCTATGGCACATCTCATCGTGAACAAAAACCTTGAATTAAATAATGGAGTAAAAAATGAAACAAACTCTAAAGCTATTAGGTGCTGTAACTTTGTTAAGTATCACCGGATGTCAGTTTAATAAAACTCCTGGAGGGTATTTGAGCGCGTGGGAGAAAAATGGTGTTACTAATTTTACAGAGATAGGAAAAGCCTTGTTAGAATGTGGCATGCCAACGCCTTATGATGTCGATCCAGAAAATAGAAAGCAGAGCATTAATGCAAAAGCAACAATTTATGCTTGCATGCTTCAATCAGGGTTTCGCTATAAAGATGAAGAGGTAGCAAGAGCGGGAGGGCCATGTTATACTTTTAGAGCCGAAAACCTTCCCATTTGTCGTCCAGGCGCTGTTGTTCCACAGCGCAGTGTCAAGAAGCGCTTGAACAGCCCTTTTTGTAAAAAACATCCAGAACAATATGAATGTTATCCTTAAGTTTTGCTGTTTGTGATGATTAACAATCCGCTATCCTTGCCTTCACTTGGAATGGCGCGATTGTTTCCTCACGCACATTATTTAACGGATGAAGAAAAGCAGCATTTACAAGAGGGTGCTGATGGCAAGGTGCATGTGTCCTTTAATGGCATCTTTACTCCACCAGAGGAAGCCGCTGTTTATGCGGTTCAACAT
>NZ_JBHINJ010000008.1:0-102506 GCF_042194855.1 Bartonella sp. CL70QHWL
TAAGGACCAACACAAGCAGCATGACTCTTCAAATACTGATTTCCCAAATCACCATCTTTTTCGTGTTTCATAATCGTGTTACGATCAAGCAAAGCTGTTGCAGGACTTGCAACAATATTATTAAGAATAAGTTCTGCTGGATAAGGTTTATCAAATTTCATCACAACTGTTTTCTTATCAGGAGCTTGCAAAGCATCATCAACATTTTGTTCTACAATTCCATATTCATTAAAAATTGCCGCATTACCCATCTTCAATTTGACAACCCGCTTCATACCCCAAACAAGATCATTGGCATTGGCTGATCTGCCATTATTAAACTTCAAACCATCACGCAAATGAAAAGTAATCATCGTACTGTGATCATCACCTGAAACATCCCAATGCGTTGCTAAAGCAGGAACCATTTTAGCAGGATCATCTGTCGCAGTACTCACCAAGTTATCACAAACATTGCGAACAATTTCACTTCCATAAACATCATTGAGCTGCGCAGGATCAAACGTACTGATTGCATCAAGATTCCAAGCCATCACAAGGGTATCAGCCGGTGTTTTTGCTGAAACCTGTTGTCCAACTACCCCCAGTGCAATAAAAGCAGAAACAAGAAAGCTGCTCCCTTTCAATATTTTTTTCTTCAAGTTCATAACTTTTCCTTTTAAATAAAGTTTATTATATAAATTTCCCACGCAACAAGAACATGCTTAATCATAAGGTTAGACGATCCATAGGCCCCTAAAACAAAGTATTAAAACTTTCAAACAGCACCACTTTCCAACCTTTTCTCCTGTCCATACTTAACAAGCCCCCAATATGCACCGAAAAGCAATTTAATATATGATGAATGACATAACCCATCACAAATCTATTGATAATATTACAACGTCTACCATTGAACGCGATAAGACAAAGACTTCTTCTCTATTATCAGGCAAGCTTGTCACTTCTTTCTTCTAGCGTTTTTATGCCATCAAAGGGCTCTCCCCTGTTAACTCAAGCGCCTTAATAACGAAGAACCCTAATAATAATTTGATATTTTAACAAAACAGAAAAATTCACCCATCGGCTAACATGAAACACCTCTACCCCTTCTGCAAGAGGAATTTTGAATTTTTCCATAATTCCCCACTAAATAACCGCTTCTAATTATATCTTATTTCCAAATAAAAGGAGCACGGGCACCACAAACCTCTTACATTCCCTCACGCGGATATACATAACAAAACTTTTTTCAATATCGTATTTTTAATATCTTTGCTCCTTTAACAACACTCAATTCATTGCTTATCATTGCTTACATTTTTTCAGAAAAAAAGATCTTTTCAATGCACCAAGGTTGAAATATCTAAATATAATACTTATATAAGCACACCCTTATTAGAATAGATAGTCTTTTTTTAAGTAAACTGTCTTGAAATATTATTTCTATACACGACAATAATAAGTTCGTTACAAAATCTTCAATATACTAGAACTCTCACTCTGATGTGAAATATCGAAACGTTATAAAATTTCTCTACAAATTCTCAGAAACGAAAGAATATCCCTTTATTTAATAAAAAAGGGCCATGAAAATATCGCAAAAAATGCAATAAAACATGTGTATATTTCAAAAACCAGCACCGTTAACCAGACTAAGGTGATAAACTCAAAAAGTAAGAAAAAATAAAAAAATGTTTTTCCTTTATGATAATAACATCGCTGTACCATGATAATACAATAAAAAACACGATCTTTGAAAGTATATTAAAATGAAGCGAAAAAAAAAATTATTAGATTCTTTTCATGCGTTTCTTGGAGAAAAATCAAGCCGCGTTAGTCTAAAATTGCTTATCCTTTCATTCTTCATTGGTATCGTAATGAATTTTTTGGGATGGACACCTCGAAACCTCATACAAAAAATAGTCGATTTTTTTCAATCACTATGGGAAGCAGGATTTATAACGCTTACAAATTTCTTCCATATAACTATGACAGGAGCTATTGTTGTTGTGCCTATTTTTCTTATCTTACGAATTTTTCATAAAAAATAAAAGCCTTAACATTTTCCTTGCGTTAATCTTTTCGAAAAATCAAACGACACAAAAATCCTGTAGTAATAGCAATAATCACTGCAACAATACCATATAAAAAACGATACTTGTGCGCTGCATAAAAAATTGTATAGGTGATATGTGCTTTAACAATTTCAAGAGTCGTTGTTGCACTATCAATAAACTGTCCATCACGAAAAAGATAAGCACGAACTTTATAATGTCCAACCGGGATATTTGCTGGCAAACGAAAATGCGCTGTGAAAAGTGTGTCAGAACCAAAACGAACCCCACCCACTTCCTCATAATAAAGGCTTTTAGCTTTTTGCAATTTTATAAGTTCATCGCGAAAGATTTGTATTTTTTTCTGATCTTGTTCATCCGTCTGCAATGGCAAATAGAGTAATCCTAACCCTAAGCGTTTATAATCTTCAATGCTCGTAATATCGTCAATTTCACGTGTTGTGACCATAGAGTAAAAAAGAGGAACCTTTTTAAAAATAAGAGAATCTGTATTGACCCATACACCGGCATTGCGTTTTTTTTCTCGCATCACCATTGTCCGATCTTGTCCCTCCAAGCTTACAACAATATCATAACGGTTCTGTCGAGAATATAACGGATCAATATTTTCCAAAACACCAGCAATATAAAGATCACGACCAGCAAAATTTGCATCCACAGTAATCGTATTCGTTGTTACAATAATTTGGACAGTTTCGTGGTCAACTTGATCAATGAATGTAGCTGGCGTCCCAACATGTGACCATGTAGAAAAAGAAATAAAACAAAAGCAACCTGTAATGATGTATAAAGAAAATAATCTACCCATTTTTATCTCATAAGAATATCCAGAGAGAAAAGATTATCAGGGCGTATAAATAATTGAAAAGCAAGACGCATACACACAATCAACACTAAAAATGCAAGTGCCATACGCAATTGTTCAGCCTTTAACTTCCGTCCAACCCGTGTTCCATATTGCGCACCAATACTTCCTCCAAGCATTAACAAAAAAGCCAAGACAATATCAACGGACTGATTAGTCATACTTTGCAAAACTGTCGTGAAAGAAGACACAAATGTAATCTGAAAAAGTGAAGTCCCAATCACCACACTGGTTGGAACACGCAGAAGATAAATCAATGCTGGTATCATAAAGAACCCCCCACCAATTCCCATAATAGAAGACAACAACCCCACAATGAGACCAATCCCTAAAACTGGAATAATGCTAACATATATCATAGATGTCCGAAAACGCATTTTTAAGGGTAAGCGATGAATCCAATTATGTCGACCAGCAAGACGAATATTGGCTTTTCCTGCCTTACGCTTGCGCATCATATCATACCAACTTTCAACGATCATCAAGCTTCCTACACTTCCAAGAAGAATCACATAAAGAAGCGAAATCATTAAGTCTAATTGACCTAACTTTTTCAAAACAGAGAAAACCTGAATCCCGATTAAAGAACCAATCCCTCCTCCAATCGCCAAAAGAATACCAAGTTTAATATCGAGCGTACGTCTTCTAAAATGTGTAATTGCTCCTGTTACAGATGACGCAATCATCTGGTTAGCACCTGTTCCAACAGCAATAGCAGGAGGAATATTATAAAAAATCAATAACGGCGTGATGAGAAACCCACCACCGATTCCAAAAAGTCCTGAAAAAAAACCAGCAACGACTCCCATACCAATCAAGATCAGCATATTGAGTGACATTTCAGCAATTGGTAAATAAATACTCACTTACAGAACCTTCAAGATAATTTGAGTTTTTTTACAATTAGAGAATCCTTCTCCAATTATCCTCTTTTCCAATAATCTCTGTTGCGTGTTTAAAAGGATAATTTTAGTTGCTATAGCTTCCGCACAAACACGAATGCGCAATACATTTCACATCTATTAACATCAACATCATAAAAATTAAAAAAAACGAGCTCCTTTTAAAAAGCTATAAAAACATAACGTTATCGCTACCACAAATGCAACGGTTAAAAAACAAAGAACACCTTTTTTTAGCAAATAAGATAAAAACGACACATGTTCCCGAGACTGCGTCCTTAAAGAAGAAAAATCATTCTCAATACAATGATTAGATGCCTGAGCACCCATCATACCTTTTTCTTCTATCACAGCATGCTCCACTACCCCCTCAACCTTTTTAAAAGAAGATTTCAGAGCATCACTGGGCAAAGGGCTTCTATCTTCTTGCTGCACCGTATTTTCAACATTTGTTTGGAGTGAAATTATGCTGTTTTCTTTCGAAAAATTTTGCACCTTTTGAAGTAATAAGCGTTCTTGATTTCCCTCACATTCCATGTGAGCAAGTTTTTGTACAACAGAATCAGGTGATTTTGAACGAGACACCCGTCGTGTTACCGCTGCTTCTTCTAAGCTTTTTTTTTCACTCTGCAAACTTTGAACAATTGTTTTAATCTGCTCTAAAGACTGGAAAAGCTTTTTTTCTCTTTGACGACGTATATAATGTTCAGCCAAAATGGCCCGACTAATATCATCTAAGTAAGATTTAAAATGCTCTTCTACCGAACTCTGCTGCATTAAAGAACGAGGCGAATGCTTCATTTGCATTTGCGCATAAACGGTGCGTAATTTTTGAGCAATATCCGACATCGTTACTTCTACAGAAGTATCCATGCTCTCTTTCTGTTCAACAAAAGAAAAGACTTTATCGTTCCTAACCTGTTTGGTTGCCTGGCCGATCGTATGACCCTTCGTATTCACAAACGCCTACCCCTCATTAACCTTTTTGAAAAGAATCGCAATAAATGATGAGAAAGTGTGCTCTATTTTAGTAAATAGAGCTTTAAGAACTCCCAAAAACTTTTTTGTTAGAAATATTTTCCCCAATCTTTATCTAAAATATTTGAAAGAAAGATCTTTAATTTTTCTGTATTCAAGATTTGAAGAGAAAAATCATTCCCCCATTTTTATCTTTTTTACTTAATTTTTCATTGCATAAAGGACCTATTGCACCATCATAAACAAAGCATAAGGAACTAAAAAAATATTCTCACAAGACAAATTGATTTTTTTACTTTTTATTCAAGCAAATAGGGCAATTATGGCAATGCAAAAATATGAAGATTGAAAATGACGACGAGAAAGTACAAGTAAACGTAAAAAAAGCTTATATGAAAGAGAACACAAGTTATAAATTGAGACTTCATTCTAAACAATTTGGTTTCTTATGAGTATTGCTATAAACTTATGACATACAAACAAAGAGGATCATTATGAAGATAATTGTCGCTGTCAAACGTGTTGTTGATTATAACATCAAGATACGCGTCAAACCTGATAATACAGGCGTTGATCTGTCTCACGTAAAAATGTCTATGAATCCTTTTGATGAGATAGCCGTGGAGGAGGCCATTCGCCAAAAAGAATCCGGTAAAATTTCAGAAGTTCTTCTTGTTTCAATTGGCCCAGAAGCAGCCAAAGAAACTCTACGAACAGGACTTGCAATGGGAGCTGATCGCGCACTTCTTGTCACAACGGATCAAACACTTGAACCCTTAGCAATTGCTAAGGTTCTCAAAACCATTGTTGATGAAGAAAAACCTAATATGGTCTTTTTAGGAAAACAAGCAATTGATGACGATAGCAACCAAACAGGACAAATGCTCGCTGCTCTTCTTGGGTGGGGACAAGCAACTTTTGCCTCACATCTTAACATAGAAAATGGGCATGCTACAGTTACTCGTGAAGTTGATAATGGAACACAAACCCTTTGTCTTCCCCTTCCCATTGTTATGACCGCCGATCTACGGCTCAATGAACCGCGTTACACCTCTCTCCCCAATATCATGAAAGCAAAAAAGAAAATCATTGAACAAAAATCTCTTACTGATCTTGGCGTCGATACGAAAGCACGCTTAACAATTTTAAGCGTTGAAGAGCCAAAACCCCGTCAATCCGGTATAAAAGTGGCAAATGTAGTAGAACTTGTTAGAGCCTTAAAACAGAAGAACTGCATTTAATATTCTCACCACTAGAGTAAAAGCAACACTCACATAAAAGGGCAAAAACTTATGGCAATTCTTTTATTGGCCGATCATAATACAGAAGAAACAGCAAAAGCACTCACCGCTGCACGCGTACTCAGTAATGATATCGATATTCTGGTTTGCGGAGAAAAAATTCAAACGATAGCGGAAAATAGTGCTAAACTTAATGGTGTGCGGCAAGTTCTTATTGCAAAAGCAGACTATTTAGCCCATCAACTTGCCGAGCCTATGGCAGATACAATTCTCACGTTAGCAAATGATTATGATGTGATCATGGCAGCATCCAGCAGTACTGGGAAAAATGTGATGCCGCGCGTAGCAGCTCTTCTTGATCTTATGCAAATTTCAGATATTACCGCCATTCTTTCACCCAATACCTTCAAACGACCAATTTATGCAGGCAATGCATTTGAAACTGTCCGCACCAATGATTATAAAAAGATTATAACAGTTCGCACCGCTTCTTTCACCCCAACGCCTTCCCAAAATAATTCTGCTCCCATTAAAACAATAACACCAGCTCCCAATCCAAATCTTTCTTCTTTCGTAAAAGCAGAGACAAACAAAAGTGATCGTCCTGAGCTCACCTCAGCACGTGTTATTATATCAGGCGGGCGTGGTCTTGGTTCTCAAGAGAAATTTATGGCCCTGCTTCTTCCTCTTGCAAACAAATTAAATGCTGCTTTAGGTGCCAGCCGCGCAGCAGTGGATGCAGGCTATGCTCCCAATGATTGGCAAATTGGACAAACAGGAAAAGTCGTTGCCCCTGAACTCTATATCGCCGTTGGCATTTCCGGTGCAATCCAGCATGTAGCCGGTATAATGGATGCACAAATTATTGTTGCCATTAATAAAGATGAAGAAGCTCCCATCATGCAAATTGCCGATTACACCCTTGTAGGTGATCTCCACCAAATTATTCCAGAATTGGAGAAAGCTTTATAAGCCATGAAAGCACCTCTGCATGACCAACGTGAAAGTATGGAGTTTGATATAGTCATTGTCGGAGCAGGACCTGCAGGGCTTTCTGCCGCAATTCGTTTTAAACAAATTAATCCTGAGCTTTCTGTCACAATTGTTGAAAAAGGGACCGAAGTTGGTGCACATATTCTCTCTGGCGCAGTTGTTGACCCCATTGGTATCGATACACTCTTACCAGAATGGCGAAATGATAACGACCATCCCTTCACAACCCCTGTCACACAGGACCAATTTTTTTTTCTAAAGCCTCAAAAGTCCACAGTATTTCCCAATATTTTGCACCCTAAAATCTTATCAAATAACGGATGTTATATCGTTTCGCTTGGGAGCATCTGCCGCTGGCTAAGCAAAAAAGCTGAAGCGTTGGGTGTTGAAATCTATCCTGGTTTTGCAGCAACAGAACCCATCATCCAAAAAGATAACGGAGCTATTATTGGTGTTCTCACCGGAGATATGGGGCTTAACAAAGATGGAACCCCTGGAAAAAATTATATGCCTGGGATGGCTTTATTGGCAAAATATACTCTGATTGCGGAAGGAGCACGCGGCTCAATTGCAAAACAACTGATACAACATTTTAATCTTAGCAAAAATCGAGAACCACAAAAATTTGGTCTTGGTCTCAAGGAGCTCTGGGAAATTGCCCCCAACAAACACCAACGCGGTTTAGTACAACATTTCACTGGTTGGCCCTTAGACAATAATACCGGTGGCGGTGGCTTTATTTATCACCAAGAAAACAATATCATTTCTGTCGGTTTTGTTGTGCACTTAGATTACAAAAATCCTTACCTTTCTCCCTTTGAAGAATTTCAACGTTTTAAAACACATCCAAAACTCTATAAAATCTTTAAAGGTGCAAAGCGTCTTTCCTATGGTGCACGTGTTATCAGCGAAGGAGGTTGGCAATCTGTACCAAAACTCACCTTTCCTGGTGGGGCGCTTATTGGCTGCTCTGCTGGATTTGTCAATGTTCCTCGTATCAAAGGATCACACAATGCCATCTTATCTGGCATATTAGCTGCCGATAAAATTGCTACCGCTCTTGCACAAGGGCGTGCCCATGATGAGGTTAAAGAAATCGAAGAACAATGGCGAAAAGGGCTCATTGGAAAAGATCTTTATAAAGTGCGAAATGCCAAACCGCTTTGGGCAAAATATGGGACAAAATATGGAATTAAACTTGCTGGTTTTGATATGTGGTGGCAACAACTGTTCGGATTTTCCTTATTTAAAACACTCTCCCATGGAAAGGAAGATTATGCATGCCTTGAACCAGCAGAAAAATTTCAACCCATTTCTTACCCAAAACCAGATGGCGTTGTAACCTTTGATCGCCTTTCAAGTGTTGCCCTTTCCAATACGCATCATGAAAAAAATCAACCTTGTCATTTAAAAATAGCCTCATTAAAAAAACAAAAAGACTCTGAATATGCGATCTATGGAGGACCCTCTACACGCTATTGTCCCGCCGCTGTCTACGAGTGGCTAGAGGATAATGATCATCTGACTTATATGATCAACGCTTCAAATTGCATACATTGTAAAACATGCGATATCAAAGATCCAAACCAAAATATCACTTGGATCTGTCCGCAAGGCAATGAGGGCCCCTTCTATCCCAATATGTAATTCCCCAATGTATAATCATTGTTCATTTTCCTAAAATTGTAATATATAAAACACATTGAATAAAAATATTTCCCAGATCAGAAATCTATCAATCACCTTCCTTCATACGTTCTTTCACAATGTAAAAAGAACTCTATTCTCATATAAAATACTCTCTTCACCACATGACTTTTTTCAATAGAAAAACATAACATATTTTTATCAAAATTTTTTTATCTAAATGGCAAAACAATAATGAATATATTCTTGAAAATTCTGCAATAAAGGAAAAACCGCGGTTCTCGAAAATCTGAAAGGAAATAAGCCCGTTCTACTTTACCCCCTCTCCCACATGATCCAAAATGCTTTTAGCCCTCTCATAAGAAACATCAATCGTTTTAACTAGCCAAGAGCAAAACCTACGGAGGTACACTTCAAGTTTATTTTTTCTCCTACACTTGGCAAGTAATGCTCACTCAAGAAAACCACAAACAAATGTAGAAAAAACATTGCGAGATAAAGAGATAAAGAGCATGCTTGCTCAAGCCCTTTTTATGTTTCTAATGATAATGACACGAAAAAATCTTACATTAACCTTTTATTTTTGCATTAAAGATAATCGTCTTGCATCTAACCTTTACCAATATACTGCCCTTTACCAATATACTGCAATGAATGTATGCAAATACCGTAAGAATAAGCAGATACCAAGCCATGGAGACTATCGCTATTAGCAAAACATCTGATAAAAACCAAAATAGCTTTCATAACCACTCTATGACGCGTTTTATAGAGTTGTTTGTTTATAAAGCTTGTGCTTTCGCTGTTGCTTGTAAATCAACATCCAAATTGAACATAGTGGTATATTTAAAAGAAAGATTAAGATGAATGAAAGCTCTGCACGCCGTTCCAGATTTTGTAGCTAGAGCAAAAATATTGCATATTCTATTTGAGTAATCTCTGAAACGAAAATACAGTTTCATTTAGCAAGAATATGAAACCTGAAAGGAAAAAACCTGTTTTCCTCTTTACTATCATCTGTCCATTTGGTTTTTAAACTTTCAAAAGCATCACAATATCCTCTAAAAAGAAGAAATAACGTATTGTCCCCGCTTTTATTACTTAAGTTTTTTTATAGGAGCATATCCTTAAAAAAAATAAGGTATCCAAAATTAAAGCAGACTTGTGTTGTTCAATCATGGGCTTGTTTTTAAGAGATAGCTCTCATATCAAACAATTATTTCGCGACACTATCCGAAAAAGGTATAATACACTCCTGTGAACGAACAGTTCTATATTTACGAAATAAAAAGTACAAGCTAGCAGCATCATTTTCTCTGCGATCCCCAATGATGCGATAATCTTTGCTTTGAGAAAGTTTCAAGATGCACGAAAATAATTTTGATTAATGACTATAAGAAGAGCTGAGATAATGTTACGATATTTAAAGCTCCTAATTAATAGGCAAAATAATAAATTTTCCATTACAAATCAAATCTTTAAGATAAAAATTAGCCTTAAACGTTTCTAAGGTACTCATTATACTGTTAAAGCTATAGAGAATATGAAAAAATAAAGTATTTTGCTGATAAGAGCTTATATTTAATCAATAACAATACAGTCAGCTGCCAGTTAACTGTTTGTGCTTCAAAAGAGTCTGTTTATATTTGCTCAGAAAAACAGTTTGGATATCAATAGAATATTTGAAAAATCGGCATTATGAAAATAATCTAAAAAGCTTAGCTTTTAAAAGAGCATAACCAAGCATGAGATGATAACATGGGTAAAATTGTTTTTTGGTTCTCGAAGGAAAAACTTTATAGAAAATCATGGGGCTGATAGAATATTGATTACATTTGGAATTTGTTTTACTGGAAAAAATAATGCGGACCAAAATAGATAATAATGTTAAATTAAGACGTTAAATATGAAATTATCTTATTGTAGTGTAATCGATTATTCGAGTAAGGTAAGCCTTTGTAATGATAAAAAATGTGCTGGTAAAAAATAAGCCAAAATGGCTTATGAGTATGGATAAAAATCTTGTGGTGAGGAGAATTTAATGAAAAGAAAAGAGCATGTGTGAAAAAGCATATTTTATAGGTGCGCATGCTTATTCTGCACCCGTTATAGAATCAGGGCTTTATCTTGTGGCAACACCTATCGGAAATCTTGCAGATATTACGCTTCGTGCTTTGCAAGTGCTTGCAGGAATTGATATTTTAGCGTGTGAGGATACGCGAGTAACACGTGTTTTGTTAGAACGTTACGGTATTCAAAAAAAAACTTTTCTCTATCATGAATATAATGCGCAAAAAGCGGGTCCAAAGCTCTTAGCGGCTTTAGCAGAAAACAAAACAGTAGCACTTGTTTCAGATGCCGGAACACCACTTATTTCTGATCCCGGATTTCGATTGGTGGAAGAGGCCCGTAAAGCTGGTCATAAAATCATTCCTATTCCTGGAGCATCCGCTCTTTTAGCCGCTCTTATACCGACAGGGCTTCCTACTGATAGCTTTTTTTTTGCAGGTTTTTTGAGTGCACGAAAGCTACAACGCCGAAAACGGTTGGAACAATTAAAAGAGATTCCAGCAACTTTGATTTTTTATGAATCACCGCATCGTCTTGTTGAAACTTTACAGGATATGGTCACACTTTTTTCGGCTGATCGACCTGCTGCCATTTGTCGTGAATTAACAAAAAAGTTTGAAACAGTAGATGTTTCCAATTTGGGGAACTTGTTGGAAAATTACAGAAAACAAGCACATATTCGTGGAGAAATTGTTGTAGTTGTAGGAGAATCATCTTCTTCTTTAAATGTGATAAGTGATCAAGAAATTGATGAAATGCTACTAGAACGCGCACGGACATATTCTGCTGCTCAAGCGGCAGCTTTTGTTGCAAAAAAAACCGGTTTAAAAAAGCAGGAACTTTTTCAGCGATTAATCTTTTTAAAAAATGCATAAAATGATGCAAAAAAAACGCAGACAAAAGTCTTTTTATCGAGGGGTACGTGCAGAAAAATTGGCAGCTTGGTGGCTACGTTGCAAAGGGTTTCACATTGCCGAAAGGCGTTTTAAAACAAAATGTGGGGAAATTGATTTAATTGCACGACGCGGAAATCTTGTGTTAATCGTTGAAGTTAAAGCACGTTCAACGTTGGCTGAAGCAATGGAAGCGGTTTCCCGAATGAATGAAAGGCGAATTGAAGCAGCTGCCGATATTTGGCTCGCACGGCAAAAAGATTATGCCCTTTTGTCTGTGCGCTTTGATTTGGTTGCAATTTTACCTTGGCGTTGGCCACAGCATATCCCTGCATTTTTTACATCTGATCAATAAAAGACACCCCCCGTTTTAACCATATTCAATAAAAAACATTTCGTTTTTATGTGCATATGCGTTAAAAAGTGTGTAATAATTGAGCGCTATAAGGAGCAAAATATGGATGATTATGAAAAGTTTGCAACAGGTTTACTCATTATTTTTGGAGCGCTCATTATTGGTGGTTTAATGGCAATGCATATTGTGCTTATGAATAAACCAGGTTTTTTATTTGCATTAGCCGCAGCTGTTGTTGGTTGGTTTTCTGCTTTTGCCGTTCTCTTTGACAAGCCTAAAATCTATTTGGGCTTGATTATTCTTGCTATGTTATGTGTTGCTTCTTCAATTAGCGTTTATGTTAGTTAAAACACCTGAAATGTTGATTGAGATTCCTTTAAAAATATAAAACTGAGAAATAGAAATGAAACTTGGCTTTTTAGGAACGGGTACAATCAGTGCTTCAATGGTGAATGGCTTAATGACAAGCACCTTTGATGTTTCTTCCATTATTGTTTCGCCTCGCAATGCACAAACAGCAGAGCGCCTTTCACGCACCTATGATACGGTTATGATTGCTGAAAATAACCAAGCGTTGCTCGATGTTAGTGATTGTGTTTTTCTTTGCTTGCCCAATCAAATTGCAGAAGACGTTTTGCGCTCTCTTTGTTTTCGTCCAGAACAGCTGGTTATTTCCGTACTTGCTATGGCAAAAGCAGCAGAAATAGAAGAGTGGATTAATCATAAAGTTTATCGTGCTGTTCCATTACCTTTTGTTGCAGAATGCAAAAATTTGACACCAATCTATCCCGATCATCCCTTTTTACGCACTTTATTTGATGCATTGGGGGGCACATTAGTGCTGGATAAGGAAGAGCAGTTTAATCTTTTTATGACAGCAGGTTCACTTATGGGAGTATATTTTAATTTTATAGAAACTGCCCATCAATGGTTTATAACACAAGGGTTAAAAAAACAGCAATCAGCAGAATTCCTTACTATGATGTTTGGAAATCTTACGGATGAAATGCGTAAAATTACAGCAACGGATCATTCTGCATTTCTCGATTTTGCACTGCTTGAAAAAGAGTTTTCAACAAAGGGTGGAACAAATGAATTTTTGTCAAATTACTTTTCTCAACAAGGGGGAAGGAATGCTTTAACAACCGCTCTTGAGGCTACTTTGCAAAAAATGAATGCTTCTAAAAAGACTTGACCAATATTTTTATCATCTCAATAAGAAAAAACTAAATGTTGAAGATGTATATCAAGAAAACTCACATCGAAAAATGCTTTTTTACACCTGAAAAAATACTATTTTATGAAAAAATTGATTATTAAAATATTTTTTACAACCTTTTACAATTTTTCTAAATTACTTTTATTTTCTGTCTTCTTTTAGCCTCAAGTCCAATATTTTTTTCTACCTCACGGCTCCAACTCTTCAATTTGTGTCCCCTTCAGGTTATCCAAACGCATGAATAATTTTTTATTTATTTAACCTAATATACTCCATTCTCGCATTAAAACTTCTCCTTACAAAGAAGAAACTATTTTTATGTCTTTCATGATTGTGTTTTAATAAACTCTCTTAAAAAAACATTCAAAAGAGTTGATTTTTTATTTGATCAACAATTTTACGATATAGTTTAGCATGCTCTTCACTAGGCTTAGCAACAAAAATAGGGACCCCCTCATCTGAAGAAAATCTTAAAGCCGCATCAAGCGGTATTTCCGCTAAGAAAGGGACTTCTCGACGTTCCGCTTCTGCCCGTGCACCACCATAGCCAAAAATATCATAGCGTTTTCCTGTATCAGGAGCGATAAAATAACTCATATTCTCAATGAGTCCTAAAATAGGAACATTGACTTTCATGAACATTTCTATTGCTTTACGCGCATCCACTAAAGCAAGATCTTGGGGCGTAGAGACAACCAACGCACCTGTTAATTGTACCTGTTGAGCAAGCGTTAATTGTGCATCCCCTGTACCGGGCGGCATATCAACGACCAAAATGTCCAGAGGTCCCCATACAACATCTCGTAACAATTGCGTTACAGCTGCCATAACCATAGGACCACGCCATACTACCGGCTTTTCTTCCTCAACCAAAAATCCCATCGACATCAATTTAAGTCCGAATTTTTCAAGAGGTTGAATCTTTTTTTCTCCAATAAGCTGTGGTTTTTGATTAACAAGTCCTGTCAAACGTGGCAACGAAGGACCATAAATATCAGCATCCATCACCCCCGTCTTGAAACCAGAATCTTGTAAAGCTAAGGCGATATTTACTGCCATCGTAGATTTTCCTACCCCTCCTTTTCCAGAAGCAACAGCAATCACATGCCGCACACCTTCTATGGGCATTTTGATCGGTAAGAGATTTGCTCTCCGTCTAGGTACTGCATTTGTTGTTTTTTCTGCTGTAAGTGTGACAACAACAGATTTCACTCCTTCCAAGGCACATACCATCTTTTCAGCAGAACGACGCAATGATTCCCATTCTTGCACACCTCCATCAGGAACTGTAATAGAAAAGAAAACCTTACCATCAGCAATCAATATTTCTGAAAGAAGACCCAACGACACAATATCGCTTTCAAGATCTGGTCCTTTGATTGTACGTAATACGTTGCGGACAGCTTCACTTGTGATAGGATCCACGTTCTTTCCTCTCTATAAAAATACCAGCAAATACAAGCATAAGAACAAAAAATACTTACAGGTTTATCACCTGATAATTTTCTACTTTACTCAGCATTATAAAGTATACATTACTTATATCTTACTCTCTTTAAAAATATGAAATCATCCTTAAATAAAGAAGCTCAAACATAAAATCTGATATAAATCCTATTAATCATGTTTGTGCTACAACCACTTTAATGAATATTCTGATAAAAATTTTGTAAAAAAAACTCTTAATATTAAAGGATATTTTAAATTGAGCATACAGTAATCAGTCACACTTTCTTTAATTCTTTAACGCCCTAGCCATTTACGTTCTGTAGATTCAATTGTTATTTTCTAACACTCTTACAGTATTGTAAATAAAGTGTCACAGACAGTTATAAGGTGTTTTGTATTCTTTCAAGAGAGAGAAAAACAATCTAAGATTGACTTTTTTTATATTTTTCCTTATGGGTTAACAGCCGTATGATAGGATAAAATTATCCCTCTCGCGCATAACTGCTCATAAAACGAAGATTAAGAAGGGCCGCACTCCGCGGTATTTAAATAAATGAAACGTACTTACCAACCCTCTAAACTTGTCCGTAAACGCCGCCATGGGTTTCGTGCACGCATGGCTACAGCTGGAGGACGTAAAGTTATTGCTGCAAGACGTGCTCGTGGACGTAAGCGGCTCTCTGCCTAACCATTTAAATTTTCACAACCGTTGAGAATTGCTCATCATTTCTTCGTTGTGAAACTTTCATTATGAACCTCTAATGCCTGCTTGCAGGCATTTAGTGAAATTGCGAAATGTTCTTTTATGAAGAAAAAACATCCCTGCCGTATTCGCAAAAGAGCAGATTTTTTGGCTGCCCGTACAGGAGAAAAACGACGTGGTCCTTTATTTTTGCTCGAAGTTAAATCTCGTGAACAAACAACAGAAAGAAAAGATTCTCTTTTTGCACGTGTAGGCTTCACTGTTACTCGTAAAAACGGTAATGCTGTGAAACGTAATCGTATTAAAAGGCGCTTGCGTGAAGCCGTGAGAGTTGGTGTAACAAACCACATGGAAGCAGGAACAGATTATGTCATTGTAGCGTACCGTGATGTGTTACATGCGCCTTTTACATCCTTGATTAGTGAATTAAATCGGCGAATAAAACCAAAAATAAAACATCAGCAACAACAACAAGGGTGTACGGATGGAATATAACCGCAATTTCTTTATCGCTATTGGCTTATCTTTCGTAGTGCTCATCGCATGGCAATTTCTTCATGTTGCTCCCAAACAAGCAAAGTTACAAAAACAACATGTCATCACACAGCAATTGTCAAAACAACAATCAGCCCTTTCTACTACCACGACGGATTTTTCTGACGATACCTCAACGCATCAAGCAACATCTATCATCGAACAGCCAATGACACCTGAAATCCGGAAAGCTGTATTGGCCAAAACAGAGCGTATTGCGATCCAAACCAATGAACTGGAAGGCTCTATTAATCTTGTTGGTGCACAATTTGATGATCTTCACCTCAAAAAATATCGTTTAACAGTCGATAAAAAATCACCGGAAATCGATTTGCTAAACCCTAAAGGTTTCAAAACGACCTACCTTGCTGAATTTGGTTTTGCAAGTGCGTCTTTGCCAGCAAAAGCCTTGCCACAATCGGATACAAAATGGCAAGTAGAGGGAAACAATACAATCCTGACTCCTTCAACACCTATCACTTTAATTTATAATAATGGACAGGGACAAATCTTCCGACGGACCCTTTCTGTTGATGATCATTTCATGTTTACCATTGAGGATTCTATCAGCAATGAAAGTGATCAACCAATACATCTCTCGTCCTATGCCCGCGTTGCACGTGCTGCACCACCAGAACATACAAATGCAACCTATTTACTTCATGAAGGTATGATAGGTATTGCTGGAGATTCGCTCAAAACTGAAAAATATAAAACCTTAGCAGAGCTTGACCCAAATCCTGATAATGGGCAAAAGAGCGTGACTTTTTCCAAAGTAACAGGAGGTTGGATTGGTATTACCGATAAATATTGGGCTGTAGCAGTTATTCCCCCGCAAAATAAAGAATATACAAGCCGTTTTATTTATTTTGATCGTTTGCAAACACATTATCAGTCTGACTTGCTAGGGTCGCTTTTAACGATTGCCCCAAATGAAACAAAAACTGTTACAAATCGTCTTTTTGCTGGTGCAAAACAAGTTGAAATTATTAATAGTTATCAAAATGACCTAAAAATCAAAAAGTTTGCTCTTTTAATTGATTGGGGCTGGTTTGATTTCATCACCAAACCAATGTTTTCCCTCATTGATATTCTTTATAAACAAACAGGGAATTTTGGTATAGCCATCCTTCTTGTCACAGTGCTCTTAAAAACTCTTCTTTTCCCTCTAGCCAATAAATCTTATAAATCTATGGCACGCATGAAGCTTTTACAACCGCGGTTGCTAGAAATAAAAGAAAAGTATCCCGATGACCAAACCAAACAACAAAAGGCAATAATAGAACTATATAAAACCGAAAAAATAAATCCCCTTGCAGGCTGTTGGCCGATGTTGGTTCAATTCCCAATATTCTTTGCTCTTTATAAAGTTCTCTATATCACCATTGAAATGCGCCATGCCCCTTTCTTTGGCTGGATTAAAGATTTAGCGGCACCCGATCCAACTTCTCTTTTTAACTTGTTTGGTCTCTTGCCATATACAACGCCAACATTTCTTATGATTGGTGCATGGCCTTTGATTATGGGAATAACGATGTTTTTACAAATGCGTATGAATCCCGCTCCTCAAGACCAAACCCAAGCGATGATATTCACATGGATGCCTGTTGTCTTTACTTTTATGCTCGCCTCTTTCCCTGTTGGTCTCGTCATCTATTGGGCATGGAACAATATATTATCAATCATTCAGCAAAGTATCATGATGAAGCGCCAAGGAGTTAAAATTGAGCTTTTTGATAATCTGAAAGCCATCTGGAGAAGATCACCCAAAAAAGAAGTGCATGAATGACAAGAGATTCTTCCCTTTCTGGAATTTTTTCTCGCAATTGGATTTTTATTCGTGGTGTACCAGCAATACGCTTTCTCCCCCCCGAAGGACCACCAGAAATTGCATTTGCAGGACGTTCCAATGTTGGAAAATCATCTTTAATCAACGCACTCGTTCAACAAAAAAGCTTAGCACGTACCTCAAATACACCAGGACGGACTCAAGAGCTTAATTATTTTGTCCCCGATGGCTTCAGTGGGCAACTAGGAGACCTTCCCCCTCTAGCATTAGTAGATATGCCTGGTTATGGTTTTGCTGCTGCTCCTAAAAATCTTGTTGATGAGTGGAAAAATTTGATTTTTAGCTATTTACGGGGGCGCACAACGTTAAAACGTGTATATATCTTGATTGATTCACGGCACGGAATCAAAAATAATGATGAAGATGTTCTTGCTCTCCTTGATAAAGCAGCCGTTTCTTATCAAATTGTTTTGACAAAAAGCGATAAAATCAAATCAAATGCCTTGGAAAAATTAATTATGAGCACACAAACAAAGCTTCTTAAACGCCCAGCAGCTTATCCTGAGCTTCTTGTAACCTCTTCAGAAAAAGCTATCGGTTTAGAAGAATTACGTGCTGCCATTTTGCAAACCATCGCATAAGAGAACAATTCCTAGTCATTAACAATTTATTAATTATAATTACTAGCAGCTACTAATGATCTTGTACTTCTAGTCAAGCATCTTTATAAAAATGATTACTTGAAAGAATTCTCTTCAACTCTATTTGATAGTGTAAATTATGCTGACACTTTTTCACTCTCCCCTATCCGCTGCCTCGCGCTTCATACGCCTCATTCTTGGGGAATATGGTGTAACCACTCAACTGATTGAAGAATATGAATGGGCAAGAAGACACGAATTTCTAGCCCTCAATCCCGCTGGTCATGTTCCTGTTTTTCTCGATGAACACGAGGTTCCATTATCAGGTCCTCTTGTTATCTGCGAATATTTAGACGAAACACATGGAAGTTTACGACAAGAAAATAAGCTCTTTCCGGAAAATCCTTTAGATCGTGCGGAAGTACGCCGTCTCAATGACTGGTTCTTAAATAAATTCGAAAATGAAGCAACGCGCCATATCGTACGAGAACGAATCCATAAACGTGAAATGCCACTTGCCATTGGCGGTGGTGCCCCTAATTCACAAATTTTACGCAATGCACGTGCCAATATTTTACCACATATGAACTATCTCAATTGGCTCTGTGCCTCTCGCGATAGCTTAGTCGGTTCTGCCTTGTCCTATGCAGATCTAGCAGCAGCAGCCTCTATTTCTGTACTTGACTTTCTAGGGGAAATTGACTGGGAACAATCTCCTGCTGCCAAAGACTGGTATATGAGAATAAAATCACGCCCTTCTTTTCGTTCTCTTTTAACAGATCGCATCCGCGGAATTGTTGCAAGTGCTCACTATGCAGATCTTGATTTCTAGCCTTCTCTCACAAACAAAAATAAAAGTGATATTTTATCTAAAGGATATTTATAGGTTTATGAATTTTTATGCATGCGTATAAACGATATAATGATTTATAATCGTATTCAACAGGGAATAAGACCCATTATAATTGAATCAAAAAAAATACTTTCTTATCGTGTCACAAAAAAAGATTAGCACAGGAATAAAAAATATTTAAGAAAGCATTTTAACGACTCTCTTTAAATACAAGAGCTGTAGCATCATTAGAAGCTAGGCAAATAAAATAACAATACTTAACGCATGTTATCCTCAAGTCTCCCCAATATATGAAAAAACGCGTTGCATAACATATATACTATTTGCTCTATAATAAAAAAATCCTCATCATGCGTTTTTACAACATAACAATTTTTTAAACTGACTTTCCTAAAAGATGAAGAATCCGACCAACTCTCGTGTGAAAACAATCCAACTTCTTGTTAGCCCCTTGTTTTTATCCCCTTTTTACGTGATTTTATTTATGGATAACATATTGATATACAATGATAAATAATCGTTTTTTTACTTTAATCATCAATTCCAAATACCTTTTTCTCATTACCTTCATCACATTTAAAACAATCAAAATCGCTTTCTTATGCGTCACAAATGGAATTGGTAAATGAAAGAATATTAAAGAAAAGAATGAAAATGCCTAAGTGCCAAGAATTATTAAAACATTAAAGGCTAACAAAACGTATGATAATGCTAATTTTCTCTATTTATGAAGCATAAAGATAGTGGCGCAGAATAGATGTTATATTATTCATGGATACTCTCTCGTGATACCACTCACGAGCACTATCATAAAATAAGTTTAGAAGAATTGATAAATATTTCTTTAAGAAAAGCGCATGAATTGACAACATAGGTGTATTTTGTTTTGGAGATCTTGTTTTGCATGAAGAACGCTCCCCCCTTAAAGAACGAAAGAAACAAAAGCGTAAAGTAATACACAATCTCCTTTAGGTGACATAAGCAAACCTTACTTAGGAATATTCATCACACACTCTAACGAAAAACATCTCTATTTAAATTTGCAGATCTTATATCACTTGCTCTAAACAACAGTGTTTTACAGCACAACAAGATAAATTAAAGCAGGAAAAAATTTTTTCTATAAAGAAAAAGAACCATTGGAAAGAAGGCAAGAATTTGCCTATACTGCACAGTAAAGTATTATAAGGAGATAAAAATGCGCCTTACAGTTGTTGGTGCAAATGGAAGAATGGGACGTGAACTCATTACAGCAATCCAGCAGAGGAAAGATGTAGAGCTTTGTGCTGTTCTTGTACGCAAAGGCTCACCGTTTGTAGGAAAAGATGCCAGTGCCTTAATTGGTTCAGATTCTCTTGGGATTGGTATCACTGACGATCCCGAAAATGCCTTTTCTAATACAGAAGGTATTTTAGATTTTTCACAACCAGAAGCCAGTATTCTTTATGCTAACTACGCTGCTCAAAAAAGCCTTGTCCATATTATTGGCACCACAGGATTTAGCAAAACAGAAGAAGAAAAAATTGCAGATTTTGCGAAATATACAACAATTGTCAAATCCGGAAATATGAGCCTTGGAATAAATCTTTTAGCCAACCTTGTAAAGAAAGCCGCTAAAGCATTAGAAGCCGATGATTTTGATATCGAAGTTTATGAAATGCATCACGCTAACAAAGTTGACGCCCCTTCTGGAACAGCCCTTCTTCTTGGCCAAGCAGCAGCTGAAGGGCGCAATGTTATGCTTAAAAATGTGCGTGTCAACGAACGCAATGGTCATATAGGTAAACGCAAAAAAGGCACCATTGGCTTTTCCTGTTCACGTGGTGGGACAGTTGTTGGAGAACACAGTGTCATTTTTGCCGGCTCCAATGAGCGCATTGTTCTTTCACATACAGCGCAAGAACGCTCTATCTTTGCCAATGGCGCATTAAAAGCAGCTTTATGGGCACAAAATCATGAAAGCGGTCTTTATTCAATGTTCGATGTTTTGGGATTGAACAATGAATTTTAAACAATCAATAGAATAGAGGCAATTCATAATGGGACGCATACTTACACTAATTCGTCATGGACAAAGTGAATGGAATCTCAAAAACCTTTTTACCGGTTGGAAAGATCCTGATTTAACAGAAAAAGGTCATGCCGAAGCGATAGCAGCAGGAAAAAAACTAAAAGAATATGGTTTGAAGTTTGATATCGCTTATACATCAGCCTTACAGCGTGCTCAAAAAACCGCTCAGCACATTTTAGAGCAAATGGGACAATCAGATTTAGAAGTGATAAAAAATCCTGCATTAAATGAACGTAATTATGGTGATCTTTCTGGTTTAAATAAAGATGAAGTACGCCAACAATGGGGGCAAGAGCAAGTGCAAATGTGGCGCCGCTCCTACACAATTGCACCCCCGAATGGAGAAAGCCTACGCGACACCGGTGCGCGCATCTGGCCTTATTATCTTTACCATATCCAGCCTCATATTTTGCGCTCCCAAACTGTTTTAATCGCAGCGCATGGAAATTCTCTTCGTGCTCTTATTATGGCGCTTGAAGGTCTCTCCGGTGAGGAAATTATATCTCAAGAATTAGCGACCGGTATTCCTATTATTTACACATTTAATCCGGATTCAACAATTTTATCAAAGAAAGTCCTCACACCTTAAACTTCTAAAATCATGATCTCCCCAAAAATTCAATTCAATCGTTTTAAGCTGAAAAAATAAATTCTATAATTTTATTGACAGAATTGCGTCATGCGCTTAGATGAATTTTATGAGCCCAGATGGCGGAATTGGTAGACGCGCAGGTTTCAGGTACCTGTGCCGTAAGGCGTGGAGGTTCGAGTCCTCTTTTGGGCACCATTTTGTATCTTTAATATATTCAAATATATAGATTTTTTCTTTAAATAGCCATTTTTAGACCACCTTCTACAGTTTATATAATTTTATCTAATTTGTTTTTATTTGCTCCTTATTTTTCTTTGGAGTGAAGGTTAAGATCTCTTTCTTTTCTCCACCTCACTGCTCTCCCTAGCTTATATGGCTCCGAGAAACACCCCCTTGAAGCACCCAATTGCGAATCGTTGTTGTGGATACACTAAAAAGCTGTACACACTCACGTGTCGTTACATAATAATTATATTCTTAAAATAATATAAGAACTTTATCTTATATTATTTTAAAATTCCCATCTATCTCCATCATCAAATATCATCTCATTACCTTTCTCTTTTTTATATTAATTAAATGGGTGGGGGTGCTTAGGAAAGAGGAGAAGGAGAGAGCACCCCCATAGGTTTAAGCGGCTTTTGTCAAAATCTTTTGCATCTCTTGTTCTATTTCCCCTAAAAAGATTTCGACCGCTTTATTAATCTCTTCAATGTGTTTCTCATCACGGAGAATGCGTTCTATTTTCATTCTCAAACCAGTAGATTTGCCTACAAAGTTTGGATTATAGCTCATGAAATCACACCATTTGCGTCCAGTGCATGCCATTTGGAATTGCATTTGTGCGTGATATTCTGGTTTGATTTCGTCATACATAAAAAAACGCAAATGCGTGGTTGATTGTGGATATTTGACTTCGATTAAACCGTCCTCTCCAATCAACCCATCAGGACTAGCCCCCGCCATTTCCATTTTTGGGTGTGGGATAAACCCGCATCTTGTGACTTCTGCGTCATAAATGAATTCATATTCTCTTAAGGCATTCTCTTCATGTTCAATGCCCCATTGCATAGCAGGTGTTGTATAAGATTGACTTATTTCCTCTATTAAGCGTTCTGTCATGAGTTTCGTTTTGTAGTCTTCATATTTGCTTGTAGGCAAACCTTTTGCTGTCTTACTGAGTACGTTGTAGACATTAGATGCGGTGACTTTCCCTAACCTTGCTTGAAAACATTCTGCTGTTCTTTGTCCATCTCACACCGCCGTTTGTTGCTCTTATTGTGCTTGATTCATTTGCGAGCATTGCTTTTTTTTCAAAGAAAACAAAGCGATCTTGGCTTGTTTATAAGACATATCTGTTAGATTTTTTTGCTCCTATGAAGGCATCCTCTAATAAAATCTTTAGGTGTATTAAAATATTCACTTGCATCAAATTTAGTAATTTCCATGTTTTATTTTCTTTACTAATTGAAGAGCTTTTTCGATATCCTTTTGTTGTATAGATTTATCACCAACATTCAGTAATAAGATAATCTCTTTATCTTTATTTGAAAAAATAAACACGATAGCCTGGTTCGTGATTTAGTTTTAATTCTCCAATTTCACGAAAATATTTCATATCACCTAAAAGACCATATTCAAGGCGAAAAATACGTGCAGCAACCTTCTTTTGCGCTTGTTTGTCTTTTAATGAATCTAACCACTTTATAAAATATAGTGTTTTTTTGACAACAAACATCTGTGTTTATATGCTACATAGATTTTAACAAGCTATCTTTCCGAATGAGAAAGATGTCAATTTTTTAATCCAGCTCTGCTTTTTGCGGAGCTTTTTTTATGGAGAATCACATGCAAAAAATATCATCAGAAGGACTAGCACTTATTAAACAATGGGAAGGTTTGCGTTTGAACGCCTATAAAAATGCCATTGGGGTGTGGACAATAGGTTATGGACATACAAACAGTGCTGGAAAACCTTTTGTTCACAAAAGCATGACAATCACTGAAAAGCAAGCAGAAGAACTTCTTTGCCAAGACTTAAGACAATTTGATAATGCTGTTGAACGCGCGGTTACAGTTTCATTAACGGATGAACAATTCGCGGCGTTAGTGTCCTTTTGCTATAATGTAGGAACAGGAGCCTTTTGTAACTCGACACTGTTAAAAAAGCTCAATCAAGGTGAATATGAAGCTGTCCCTGCCGAGCTACAGAAATGGACCAAAGCAGGCGGTAAGCGTCTTGAAGGTCTAGCACACCGGCGTGCGGCAGAAACAGGCTTATGGGCGAAAGGGGCTTTTGTTTCCTCCAATTATCAAACAGTAGAAACGCAAGCATCAACGGGGGTTTTCAAAGCCGAAGCCCTTGCACCGATTATTGGTTCTTTTTCTGGGCTTGGAGGCTTATTAGCAGGAAATGGACCAATCCAATGGGCTTTGGCCACCATTATGATTTTAGCCGCATGTGCTGGTATTTTCTTTGTTGCTAAACGCTTTCAGGAGCATCGTCTATGATCTTATGGATGAAAAGAAATCTGATGCTAACAGGTGCGGCTTTAGCCGCTTTTTTTATTGCCTTGGCAAGAGCTTTTACTCTTGGGAAAAAAGCAGAGCAACAAAAGCAAACAGAAAAAGCTTTAAAAGCAGCCACAACACGGCTGGAGGTGGAAAGTGAAGTTAATCAAAAAAGTGATGCTGATGTGCGTGCTGCTCTCTCTGACTGGTTGCGCGACAAATAAATATGTTTCTTCTTGTGTTGGCTGGTTGCCAATTTATTTAAGCCAGCAAGATCTGAACGCCTTCAGTTTAAACTTAGCCAGAGAGATCTTAAAGCACAATAATCTAGGTGAACGCTTGTGTGGTTGGAAACATGGTTAGAAAAAAAACACAAGACGATATAGAAATTACAGAAGCAGAAAAAAAATCCTTCAAGAAATCATCATGACCTACAAAAGTGTAAAAGTGATGTCACGTTATACAAAATGGATTGTATTCATCCTCTTTTTGCTTATCCTTGATTTTGCTCGTCTTATGGATGTGATAGACAATGTCTGTGCACGTTTAAAACAGTGACTAACCAAAAACTGAAAGCTTTACCCTTCCCCGCTTTTAACACAAGGAATGAGAGATTATATCGTAATCTATCCGCTAATCGCTTAAGTGTTTCTTAGACACCTGACTTGATAATAGACATATTATCAAGCCTCTCCTGATATAAAAGACGCCCATTGTTCTAAGGGGACACGGCGCTGTTCTAAAAAATCCGTCCGCATGTAAGCCTTTGTCACTGACTTCTCAACTGAATACGCAAGAACAGATTCTGCAATTTCAAATGATGTTGACGTTGTCTCTGCTATCCAGTCCCGCAGAATCGATCTGAAACCATGAAGTCTATAATCAAAACCTTTGTCTTTCATGAAGTTAGAAAGTGCTACATCCGATATAGGCTTTCCAGAACTCTCAGCAAATAAAAAAACATTTTTTTGCTTTTTCAATAACAGCAAGCGCTTCAGCTGTAAGCGGCACATGAAAGTCAGAAACCTTTCCAACAATTCTCTTCATATTTTCTTTTGGGATAATCCATATTGATCTATAAATCTCTTCTGACCGAATATGCCTGATTGGAATAGAACGCCCTCCCCCCGTCAAAATAAGAAGTGTTAAGGCTAGATTTGATACAAGCTCATCATTTTAAGATTGAAAAAACTTAGGCATTTTTTCCATGGCATTGCTGGATATTTTTGGTATTTTGAATAAACTTTTCTAATAAAGCTTTTGCTTTTAATTGCATATCCACATCTATACCAAGTGCCGCCGCATGTTTTATAGCTATATTCAAGTGGGATAGAGTTTTACTTGCTGTTTCGTTTTTTGTCTTCCAAATGGGAGAAATGCATCCTTTTATATCAATTTGCGTCAGTTCAGTAATTGGCGTATCATCAAATTTAGGAAAAACATGTTACTCAAGAGGTATTAGCCACCTTGCTGCTTTTCCTTCATTTTTCAATTCGTTTTTTTGCTTAAAACGCACTGGAGGCAATTTCTCGTAAAGAAATACCACCCCTGCCCGACGCAAATTTTCTTTTTGTTTTCGGCAAATTGGGTCAATTCCTTGATCCAAAAGATCACAACAAGCTGAAGTTTTGAACCATGCTTCTTTTAAAGGTATCTTGCTACAAGAGCCTAATCCCATTTCTCGTCGTCTTTTATTGAGGTAAAATCTAAAAAACTATCATCCTTGATCTGGTGTAGTTTTGATAAGCCATAAACCAGCTTTGTCAGCATATTTGCCTTTAGATAGATACAGATAAGACAGACAGTCTATCACGTGTTCTTGTTCTTCGAACCACCTTTTAAAAACCATCTTTTGAATCGCACTTAGAGCACTTTCATCTGGTACAAAGATTATATATAAAAGGCAATTTAATAAATAAAATAAAAACAATGAGTTATTAAATAGAACAAAGATAAACCGCGCTATCAGATGATATTGTAGAGAGTTCTAAGGGAAGAAAAAATTGGTGCACAAACGTGCACGCCGCCCGCATCGCTCTATGTGAATTTTCTTTATTTTCTCATTACTTAGATAGTAAAAACTCTCTTTAAATTTACTGTTTGCAACTCTATAACGATATTATAAAATGATAACTGTAATAATATGAAAGACGAATTAATCCTTCTTTGCTAACAAATATTTCAACCACACCTCGTGAACTAAAAATTTTTCATTCTTAACAATTAAGAATCTGAGTAACTCTTCCTTACCTCCTCATTCTCACTCAAAGTCAAAGCTCCCTTTTTTCACCATAAAATAGTATTTGCAATGCATAAAATTAAAAAATAAAGGCCCTATCAAAGAAATAGGACCTCTTAAATTTAAGCTCCTTTATCCTACAAAACTAGAATTTGTAAGCTATTCCTGCGCGAAAATCATTCGTCTTATACTTAACTTCAATCTCGTCTTTAAATTTCTTTTTACCAAAATCTGAGTAACGGTATTCCGCACGCACAACAAAATGGTCTGTCATTGCAAAATCAACACCACCACCGAGAGTATAACCCATCATCGTTTTTGTTACATCCGATGTCCTATTAAATGGCTCACTTCCCGTAATTACTGTCGACAAAATATCTTGAAACTGTCCATAAGCAACACCACCAGCAATATAAGGCATCACACGCCCTGCAGAAAACCCAACACGCACCCGTGTAGCACCTGTCCATTTTTGTTTTAACGTATGATTAAAAGTTAAACTGTCTTTCTCTTCTTTAGCCTCTGTAGCAGAACGAGAAAAGCCTCTACCCTGTCTCCTGACAAGTTTTGCCCTTTTTTGACTTTTTTTTTCTGTACTTGCATCAGTATCACTACCCGATTCTTTAGTACCCAATCCTTCAGTGTCCTTTCCATCAGTATCAGTCCCACCAGCACTCGATTCATCAGCCTGAAATTTTGTTTTTGTATCCTTTTTTTCCGTTAAAACGATATCCGTATCAACCCCCATAATAAAATTATTACCGAGATCAAAATTAACACCCGCATAAAAACCACCTATAAACCCAGAAAGATCGGGCAGATACTGTTTCTCGATGGGGATCCATGGTTTACTTTTACTCTCCTCATCAGGATGGAGAGGAATATCAACATGAGGCGTTATTGCAGAAATTTTACTTGAAAATCCCCCAACTTGCCCCCCAAAATAAAAACCTGCCCAAGAAAAAGGTGAAGAAGCAACAACTTCTGAGGCAACATGTACTGGCTCTTCGTGAGCTACCACATCTGCAGCCTGTACTATAGAAGGTGAAATTAACGAAAAAACAGATGCTGTTATAAATTTTGTATTCATAAAATTATACCCCATTGCTAAATTTAAATATAATCAAAAATCACATTTAGAAAAACAAAGTTTTATAAAATCTTATGCCGCAAAATCGCATGTACTCCTTTATAGTTACATTTAAATCTATCACTATACTAATATATCATTACATCAAAATTTAATATTATCAAATAAATTTTAAAATATTATAATAATCAATACTTCATATAATAAATATTTAATAAAAAAACCTATTATATTTTTAAAAGGAAAAAATATAAAACATTTTGTACCAATAATACTGCAAAAAAATCACAAAATAGTACATTTTATGCATTTTTTATGAGAAAAAATTCTAAAAATGATGTAATAATTTTTAGAAAATTGATATCCATTAAAAATATTATAAATACCTCAATAATCTTACATCAAAAATGCATAACTGTAGATTCTACATAGTATAAAAAATCACACCTATTTTATACTAAAATCATACCTTTTTTCTACCATTTTCTAAAGGATGAGATTATTAATTACGCACAATATCATTATCCTTCTAAATCTTGTCCCCAAACAAAAATTCTCAATTATTTTATTTAAAAATTGCTCTTCCCCTATTGATTTCTATATTATCATCTGCCTTTATTGCAAAACGGTCTTTATTAGGAAAAGTTATAAAACATCCCTTCATACAAATTGTAATTGTTTGATGAGTATTTAAAGAAATTTTTGAAGGTATACTTCCTTCAACAACAATGAGAGATTGTATCTTTAAATCAGTATTCTTCACTGTTGCAGCAAAAGCTGTTATGGTAAAAATACTTAACAGAATAACTGTAATCAAAACATAAGTATATTTCAGCATTCTAAGATTCCTTCCTCAGCAAAACGCTTATATAGGCTAAATCGAAGAGCGTTGGTTATATGAGAAGGTGAAATAATATTAGGCACATAAATAGCTAAATTAAAGGAAAAACTCTTACGATCAAATGCCGTAAAACTCACCTGTGGGATAGGATTTTTTAAAACGCCTTCTGTCGAAGAAGCAATCTCTAACAAAATTTCAACAACATGCTCTGGAGTAACCTTAGATGATACAATAACTGGTATATCAATTCGTCCTACTTTATTGCGTCGTGTCCAATTACTAACATTATTATTAATAAGGCTTGAATTGGGAATAATAATCGTCTTACGCTGAATAGTCTCAAGTTCCGTTGCACGCACACTAATACGCTTAACAATACCAGCTACTGATCCAGATTCTATATAGTCTCCTATTTTAAATGGTCTTCCAACTAAAATAATAAGTCCAGAGACAAAGTTTTGGACAATATTCTGTAAACCAAAACCTATACCCAGTGAAAGTCCTCCAGCAATAAGAGCGAAATTTCTAAGATCCAAACCTGCCATTGATAATCCCGTCAAAGCAGATACAACAATGCCTCCATAACTTATCACTGTTTTGATAGAATTACGTATACCAGAATCGAACTCTCCATGAACCAACACCACACTATCTAACCAACCAATAAATCGGCGAATAAGAAACCAGCAAACACAAAAAGAAATCATTCCTGTTACAAGAGAAATCAAAGAAAGAGTAATATTTCCAATCTGAAAACCGGTCACCGATTGCCACAAAACTGCTTTTAAATCAGAATAGGAAAATCCAAACTGTACAGCAATTGGTATTGCACAAAATATAACAACAAATAAATTGAGAAAAACGCTCACAAAAACTCCCAATTGATTCATCGTTTTTTCTTCTAAATGAAACCTCTGCATCAAAAGGTGACCAACCGTTGTTTTCATAAATTGGTCTTTAGTTCCAAGTGCTTGAGCGCTTTGTATTCCTAAATACATGAGAACTAAAAATGCTCCATCAATCATAATTTGCTGCATAATAAAACGCGCAAGACCAACATAACCTAAAAAATTCAACACAAAGAGCAGTAATCCCAAGCCAATAAGAGGAATGCGTATGTAAAATGGACAAAAGTATGGCTCTTTTTTTTCTCCTTGAAAACGCCTACGTCTAAACCGCAAAGGTACAAATGATATTATAAACAGCAATATTGCTACAAGAAAAACAGCAATAAAACTTTTAGCAATTGTCAAAGATAGAGGCGCTGAAATGATTTCATAAATACTATCAAGAACAGCGTCAAATGCCAAAACACCCCCTAAAGAAGTGAGTAAAATCACTAATTGATAAGCAGATGATGGTGCAACACTGAGAAGACGCACATGGGGCATATTCGATGATAAAAGAACAATCGCTAAGCGATTGATTAAAAATACTAAAATAATTTGACAACCTATCATATCAAAAACTGTTGTAAGCTTACCTAGATCTAAGTTAAAACTACGAAACAAAAATAACACAAGATAAACGCAAAGAATACATACAAGTGAAGGTAAGAGAACTGAAATAAAGGCAATCAATAAGCGTTGTAAATAAGATATTTCCTCATTAGACTTCGTAAAGTGGCAATACACATGAACAAGAACTTTTTGAGAAAAATACGAAAGACCCAAAGTAATAAAAAGTGGAATTAAAAAGCAAAGAAATAGTTGTAAAAACTTGAAATAAAATATAAAATTCCACCAAGAATCTAACAACAAAAGAAAATCTGATGAAGCCTCTTTTGTTTTTTGGGCGAGATTTTTAACCATCGGAATCGAAAACTCAAGCCTATACGTAAGCGTGCGTTTAAAAAGCTCCCGAGATTGAGAAATAGAAAGTTCAGCTATTCTATTTGCTGCTAAGAAAATTGCTTCAAAACGAAGCACGATACTGTTAATTTTAGCTTTTTGCTCTATCAAGTAAGAATATTCCTTCACTGAGCTTTTCAGTTTTTTCACGTCACGATGGAGCTCCGTTAATTGATCAAGAAGTGTATTAATCTCATTAAGAGGAGGACGCAAAACAAATGCTGCCTCAATAGCACGTTCACTGATATCTTGTGCACGTAACCGCAATTCTTCTAAAGCACGCTCATCTTCTGGCTTTCTGTCAAAATCTCTTTTTAAAGTTTCAGTATTTTCTTCAAGAGTCTCAATAATCAACAGTTGTTGTTGAATAATTTCATCAACTGAATAAGAAGCTATCGTTTGTTCCACAATTGTATTTTGTGCCCCCCTATTCCCCCATGCACCAGAATTAAATACAAAGATAATCCCCAAAAGGAGGAAAAGTATGTGGATGTTTTTTCTACAAAATGAATACATATCTACCTTACAAGCACAAAAAGGATTTTATTCCTCTCTTTTAAATATGGTATAAAGCAGCTATTTTCAACTTTTATAGAATAATCTTATAAAAGCTTTCCCTTATCCTATAATACTGATAATAAGATAAAAGAATAATAAATAATATGAACTCAATAAGATTAACGAAGGCACTCTAGCATGTTTTTTTTGCACCTTTATTGCAAAAAAGAAGATTTTCTTCCTTTGACAACCTGGATTTTTCTATCCAGTTTAGGTGTATTCTTGACGAGTACCTTAGGAACGCGTGCTTACTTAATCAAACAATCACACACCAATAATATCATTAAAACGAATAGATTTGATTTACAAAATAAGTGTGATCAGTTGAATGCTACCACAACTGAAAACAAAAAACTTGTAACACCCCATGCAGAATCTATTTTTATGAGAACCGTTCAAAGAATCCTAACATTGGATTTCTTTTTAATAAAGATTCCAGCTGTTGACACACGATTTCGTAACGTTAAAACGCAATATTTCTCAAATAAACGCGCTCCTCCCAATGAACATACTTAATTCTCTTCCTTGAATTATAAAAACGATCATCTTATTTTACTTGTGCTTTTAACTTTGAATAACTGTTAGATTGCCTATTAGCGGAATATATCATGCGTACACCTGGTTGGTTAACTACCCTTTATTGTTTTATTCTTTTAAGCAGCATTTATGTTGCCTTACCCAATTTATTTTCACAAGAACAAGTTAAAAACTCGAAATTCTTACCCGACACCCGCGTAGCACTTGGTCTTGACCTTCAAGGAGGCTCTTCTCTCCTGCTCGAGGTTGATAGCAAAACGTTAAAACGCGATCAGTTACATATAGTTTTAAGCAATGTGCGCAATGTATTGCGTGAAAAACAAATCCGCACCTCAAGTGTGCGTATCGTTGAAGATAGCGTTATTGCCCTTATTTCTGACCCATCGCAAACTGAAAAAGCACTCTCTGCTTTGAAAACATTAATAACCCCCATACACAGTAGCTTTGGCACAACAGAACATAACATCACGATCAGTGCTCAAAATGAAACTCTCCGCGTCACATTAACGGAAGCTGGTATAAAAGACCGTGTAAGCAATGCTATTGAACAAAGCTTAGAAATCATCCGTCGTCGTATAGATCAAGTTGGTGTTTCAGAACCAGCCATCCAAAAGGTTGGAAATGATCGTATTATGGTCCAATTGCCTGGCCTACAAGATCCAAAACAACTGCGTGATCTTTTAGGAACAACCGCTAAGATGAGTTTTCATCTTGTTCCTTCTAATGTGGATCCCAATAATCCCCCTATAGGTGTTTCTATTCTCCCTGGATACACTGATGCAACACAACATTATGCAATTTATGATCAAATTGCTTTAGATGGAAATGTCCTGAAAGATGCCCGTGCAGGTTTTGACCCCCAAATACCAGGACGTTCCATTATTTCATTTACTCTAGATTCCGCTGGCGCAAAAATATTTGCCGATATAACACGACAAAATATTAACCGTCCTTTTGCCATTGTTCTGGATAATAAGGTTTTAACCGCTCCGACCATCAATAGTGTCATTCCCAATGGACAAGGTCAAATTACAGGAAACTTTGACCCCAAAGAAGCCTCAACTCTGGCTGCTCTGCTTCGTGCTGGTTCCCTCCCCGCACCACTCACGGTCATTGAAGAGAGAACCGTAGGCCCAAATCTTGGTGCTGATGCCATCCAAATGGGACTTTACACCGGCATAATTGGCTTTATTCTTGTTGCAATTTTTATTTTTCTTCTCTACCGTATTTGGGGATTAATTGCCAATATAGCACTAGCTCTGCACACGATTTTAACATTTGCTGCACTGAGTCTTTTGGGAGCTACGCTTACGCTGCCTGGTATTGCTGGTATTATTTTAGGCATCGGTATTGCTGTTGATGCTAATATCCTTATCAATGAACGTATCCGTGAAGAAAGTCGAAAAGGTGTGGGTGCTTTTGCAGCCCTAGATCGTGGATTTAAACACGCTTTTGCAACCATTGTTGATGCAAATGTTACGGCAATTATAGCGACTGTCTTACTATTTTGGTTCGGCACCGGTCCCGTTCGTGGTTTTGCCGTAACAATGTTGCTTGGTATTATCATCTCCATGTTTACAAATATCACCATTGTACGCATCATCATGATTTGGATCGTTCGTAAATGGAAAATTAAAAAGTTGCATATTCACTCTGCTTTCAACATCATGCCACAAAACACAACTTTCCACTTTATGAAAGCACGCTTCATTGGTATTGGCGTCTCAATTGTTTTATCAATGGCTTCAGTTTTTCTCTTTTTTAAGCCTGGATTGAATTTTGGTATTGATTTCATTGGCGGAAGCCAAATGAGTATTACCACGAAAGCACCAGCAGATCTAGCAACTCTGCGTTCCAAGCTTTCTACTCTTAATGTTGGTGAAGTTTCCTTGCAAAATATTGATAACGAAAACACCGTATTAATTCGCATGCAGAAACAAAGCGGTAGCGAAGCACAACAAACCATCGCCATTGATAAGGTTAAAACAGCTGTACAAAATATCTATCCCGATACCACATTCGATCAAATAGAAGTTGTGGGTCCCAAAATTTCAGGCGAGCTTGCCACAGCTGCTTTTACTGCTGTTATTCTTGCGGCTATTGCCATGTCTCTCTATATATGGTTACGCTTCGAGTGGTTCTTTGCCGTTGGAGCAATTATCACTCTCATTCTAGACACCACAAAAATGATTGGCTTTTTTGCTTTATTTCAATTTGATTTTAATTTAACGGCTATCGCTGCGCTCTTAACAATTGTTGGATATTCTATAAATGATAAAGTTGTCGTCTATGATAGGATGCGCGAAAATATGCGTCTTTATAAAAAAATGCCGTTGCGCGAGCTGATTGATCTGTCAATTAATCAGGTTCTTGTACGTTGTTTTTTTACATCAGCTACAACAATTCTTGCGATGCTCCCCATGGCGATATGGGGTGGAAGTGCTGTTCATAATTTTGCATTACCCATGGTCTTTGGGATTATTATTGCAACATCATCCTCTATCTTTATTGCTGCTCCTATTTTACTCCTGCTAGGAAATTGGTGGCGTGAGCGAAATAATCGTGCAAATATCAAAGTGAAATAAAAATGCCCTTTAATGCGTATGGTACATCTCGCCTCTCTTCTCATAGAAATATAGTCGTTTTCATTCATTCGCTTTTTGATCAAGAATAGTAAATAATCCATGCTCCACGACACACCACTTATCACAACTATTGTTGCAGGCTTATGTTTAGCATTTCTCTTGGGAATGATTGCGAGCCGTTTACGTATTTCACCACTTGTAGGCTATTTATTAGCTGGTGTTATTGTGGGACCCAATACAGGCGGATTTAAAATAGATTCCGTCATCATTAATCAACTTGCTGAAATTGGTATTATTTTGCTGATGTTTGGTGTTGGGCTCCACTTTTCATTAAAAGACCTTTTATCTGTCAAAGCTATTGCTGTCCCTGCTGCTATTGCACAAATGGCATTTTCTACTTTTCTAGGTTTGTGCCTTGGTCTGATTATGGGATGGGGCTTCAGTGGTAGTTTGATCTTCGGTCTTGCTTTATCCATAGCAAGTACTGTTATCCTGCTACGTGCTTTGCAAGAGCGTCATCTTATTGAAACAGAAAAAGGACGCATTGCCGTTGGATGGTTGATTATTGAGGATTTAGCAATGGTCCTTATACTTGTCCTCATCCCTTCCTTGGCAAGTGCTCTCAGCAATACCAAAAAAGAAGCGTTGGATCCTCTTGTTCAATGGTTGGATTTAAGTATTTGGGGTATTTTTGGTCTCACCATCCTGAAAGTAATTGTATTTATTGCACTTATGCTCGTCATTGGGCGACGCGTTATCCCATGGCTTTTAAAAATGAGCGCACAATCGGGATCACGTGAATTATTTCGTCTTAGCGTCTTTGCTATTGCATTAGGAGTAGCTTTCGGAGCTGCTCATTTATTTGGTGTTTCCCTTTCTCTTGGTGCTTTTTTTGCTGGTATGGTCATGAGCGAATCAGAATTAAGCCACCGTGCCGCGGAAGAATCTTTACCACTGCGCGATGCTTTTTCTGTTCTCTTTTTTGTTTCTGTAGGCATGTTATTTGACCCCGAGAAACTCTTAACTCATTTTTTCCCTCTCTTAGCAACCTTATTCATTATCGTAATCGGAAAATCTGCTGTTGCCTTTTTCATCGTTAAGGCTTTTCGCTATTCTAATGCAACAGCTTTGACTATTTCTGCAAGCCTTGCCCAAATCGGAGAATTTTCCTTTATCCTCGCTGGTTTAAGTTTAAGCTTAGGACTTTTAAACAATGACGCTCATGATTTAATTCTTGGAGGAGCAATTTTTTCTATTTTGCTTAATCCTCTTGTTTTCATTGCCTGTAATAAAATTAAAAAACGTTTAGAAAAAAATTCTGCATCTTCACAAAATACCCAAACAATTATTGATATTGATCCACAAGATCCTGACCAAGATTTTTTACCGATGACCTTAAAAAATAACCATATCGTAATTATTGGCTATGGTCGTATCGGTAAGTGTGTTGCATTATCTTTAATAAATAGAGGTGAACCTATAGTGATCGTAGAAGAATCAAAACGCCTCTCTGATAAAGCGATTGCAGATGGCTTTGAGGCTATTTGCGGCAATATCATTCAACAAGAAATAATGAACGCAGCAAATATAAATAATGCACATAAAGTTGTTATTACAATGCGAAGTACCATTGAAGTAGGAGAATGTATCGTGAATATCCGTGATATGAAGAAAGATATCCAAATAATCACACATGCATTATCCGACACAGAAACAACATATCTCATTGATTTAGGTGCTGATGTTGTAGTAACAGATGATGAAGAAATTGCCAATGGCATTATAGAGTATATAACAGAACGAAGATCTGTAAGGAATATGCTCAATCATGAAAATTTACAGAAAACATAAAATGGATACAGAATCGTGAAAATAAAGCAATTTATATGGCCATTGATTGGTATCTTAGCAATGCTGGTATCTATTCGAATTCTTTACATGAAGCTCTCTGCCATTTCATTTGGGGATGTATTGGAGCGCTTGAGCAATTTAAATGCACAGCACTGGTTATTAGCCTGTTTATGTTCTCTCCTAGCTTATGCTGCTCTTGCTGGATATGATCGAATTGCATTGCAACATCTAGGCCATAAAATTTCTTGGATTTTTATCGCTATATGTTCATTTACAACCTATGCTCTTTCACACAATATCGGTGCTTCAGTTTTTTCTGGTGCCGTTGTACGCTATCGCGCCTATAAAATGAAAGGGTTAAACGGAACAGAAATCGCAATATTAGTAGGTTTTTGCTCTTTTACTTTTGTAATCGGTACAATCTTACTTTTGGGAATCGTTTTGGTGCTGCAACCCGAAATTATCACCCTCATTCATAAAGAACTTCCTGAATGGCTAGGAACAGCAGCTGGAGCAATTTTACTCAGCTGTATAGCACTTTATACGTTTGGCAGCTGGCTTCAGTTAAAACCCTTACGCTTGGGTAAGAAAATTCAACTTTCCTATCCACGGCTGAAAATTGTTATTCAACAGCTTCTCATTAGCCCTCTAGAACTTTTAGGAGCAGCAGGAATTATATATGCTGTTCTCCCACACAACGCAGATATTCATTTTATCTCTGTTCTTGGTGTTTTCCTAGCATCTTTTACGATAACTCTTCTCTCTAATGCTCCAGCAGGAGGAGTAGGAGTTCTTGAAGCTCTCTTCATCACAGGCATGCCCAATATAAATCCAACCGATGTTATTGCAGCACTTATTGTCTTTAGAATGTTTTATTTGATTATACCGCTCATCATTTCATTATTTGTGGTCGCCATTTTTGAAGCGCAACAATATTGGAAAAGAGCCCCCAAGACACCACCTGAATAAATAAAAGGTTATCAATTACTTCTTTTTGTGTGCCTATATAAGAACAGGACACCATCGTGTTACCAATTTACATATTTTTTTTAAGAAAACTCTCTCAGTGCTCTTCCCCATTACACAACAATACCCGTGAATGGTATAATAATAAAGTCATTGTTGCAACATCATCTTTATACTTAATAAAAGAGTAAGCCTGCACCATTATACTATTTTCCCAATGTTGTGATAATTTTTGGCGCCTAAGAACGTTAATAAGAATCATTTTTATGCTTTTCTTCAATAGTCTTTATCCGCACGTTAATCCCATTTATAATGCAAAAATAATAATTTTAATTGATTCATTATAAGAGGGATTGAAACAAAAGAAGTTTATGATAGTAAAGTTTAAAAAAAGAATAATTAATCATTATAAATCAATATATTATAATGATTCTGAGCGGCTTTCTTAATATTTATATTTTTAGAGGTTAAGCTAACGGAAAGACAGCATAGCATAACTTCATAGTTTAATATTTTTAAACTTGAAGCCTCATTAAAGCCTATTGTCTTTCGTTTAACAGGTACTAGTTTTAAACAATTAAACTGATCTAATTTTATTCCTGTTATGTCCGCTAAATACTTTATTTTATCTTGATTTACCCTCTTGGAATACTGATGATTATTACAGAAGTTTTTTGTTTAAGCGGGAGAGTTATCAAAAAATATCCACGCTGCTAATACAACTAAAGTGCAAAGTTTCTTCTGTCTTTAAACAATATGCTAAAAATCCAAAAAAAATTTAATCAATTTATATTAAAAGAAGTGAAAACTGTTGATTTTTATACCCCTTTAAATAAGATAATTGTCGGTAAGAAGCTTCTCCTTACCAATTGCGACTTTAAAAAAAGAAACAATACGCATTAAAAGATCTTTAAATGTCCTTTGGAAGTTTTTTGTGTCCCCTAAAAAGTACAAAAACCGATGACTAAGCTATATCAACAATCTTCACTTTTAAACAAACAGATATGGGGAAATCCTACTGCCCAATTTTATTTAGAAACTCGTATCTTAAAAAAAATTTACGCAATCAATGAGTTATTTACGGTATAAAATAGAATGGTGGGTGATGAGGGGATCGAACCCACGACCCGCTGATTAAGAGTCAGCTGCTCTACCGACTGAGCTAATCACCCATAAGCTTCTCAAAAGACGAGAATGAGCGTTTCTATAACGCTCCTAAGGATGGATGTCCAGATATTTTGTTGTTTGTTATATAAACTCATTGTCTGTAAGGTTAAAAATATGATATTCACCACTTGATCTTATATAAAAATAAACCCATTATAAGAAGCTTTATAAATAAATGTTCTGATTGTTACACAGAACCTATAGTTAGAGGATTATCGAGCATAATGCCCGAGCAAAATTTAGAGGGACCTTCTTGTGGTTGTAAGCGGGATGGGGCATCATTTTGTTTTATCAGCAATCACATGCATTCAAGCAATATTGTGTTGTTTTTTTCTTTGAATATAAGTTTTCTTACATACAATGTTCATGATCCAATATACGAATAAAAGCCTATGAATTTTTTTTGTCAATCGCGCGCTTTTAAGCTTATAAAAGGTAAGGAATGATGGAATGGATCACTGATCCCCATGCGTGGTTTGGTTTGATCACGCTGGTTTTTCTCGAAATTGTTTTAGGAATAGATAACCTTATCTTTATTGCAATTTTAGCTGAAAAATTGCCACTGCATTTGCGTGACCGCGCACGCTTTATAGGTCTTACTTTAGCATTAATTATGCGGCTTTTCCTTCTTACAGTTATTGGATGGGTTATGAGACTCGATAGGGTCATTCTTTCACTTTCATCTTTTGTATTTAGTTGGCATAGCTTTATTTTAATCGGTGGTGGAGCCTTTTTGCTAGCAAAGGGAACGCTAGAATTACATGAAAGGTTAGAAGGGGTATCACATGAAAGAAAAACAGGCCTTGGTTATGCTGTTTTTTGGCAAGTAATCGTCCAAGTCGTGGTGCTGGATGCCGTTTTTTCACTAGACAGTATTATTACCGCAACAGGTATGATTGCAAAAGAGCAGGCAGCAGTTATGTATATCGCAGTCATAGCTGCTATGGGAGTAATGATGTGCGGATCTGGTGCTCTTATGCGTTTTATTAATCGTCATCCCACTATTGTAATCCTTTGTCTTGGTTTTTTGATGATGATTGGTTTTACTCTCATTGTTGAAGGGTTTGGTTTTCATATTCCAAAAGGGTATTTGTATGCTGCTATTGGTTTTTCTGTTCTCATCGAAGTTTTTAATCAAATTGGACGTCGTAACCGTGAAAAAATGATTAAAACGAATGATCTACGCAGTAGAACAGCTGATGCTGTTTTGAGGCTCTTAGGAGGAGGAAGCAAAGATAGTCACCTTGCTGAGACTGTAGATGTTATTGCTGAACAGGCCGCAGCATCTGAGTTGTTTAGACCAGAAGAAAAGGAGATGATTCGTGGTGTTCTCGATTTAGCTGATCGCCCTGTTCGCTCTATCATGTCGCCGCGTAATGAAATTGAATGGTTAGATTTAAATGCTGATGAAAATGAAATGCGTGAAGAATTACAAAAGGTTAAACATAGCCGCTTAATTCTTGCGCGTGAAAAAGTGGATGAATTTGTTGGCGTTGCGTTGACAAAAGATCTTCTTTTGAATTTGGCTGAGGGGAAAAAGATTAATTGGAAAAAAGCTATGCGAGAACCCCTCGTTGTTCATGAAAACACAAGTGTTTTACGATTGATGGAGCAATTACGTCATTCTTCGATTCAGCTTGCAATTATTGTTGATGAGCATGGATCTTTTGAAGGAATTGCAACACCAACCGATATTCTTGAAGCTATTGCAGGAGACTTTCCTGATGACGATGAAGAACTCATGATCGCAGAACAACTTGAAAATGGCAGTCTTCTTGTTGAGGGATATGCTGATATCCGCCGTTTAAGTGGTTATCTTGGGCGTAACCTTGTGGATGAAGCAGATCGTTATACGACTCTGGCAGGCTTTATGCTTTGGCAGTTTGGTCATTTACCAAATGAGGGAGAAAGCTTTGAAACTGATGGTTTACACTTTAAAGTGATTGAAATGGAACGCCGAAACATATCTAAAATCCTTATTTCTCCACTTGTATCACCAGAAAAAAACTAATTCTTTTTATCAGCAAAATAAATAAAAAGATTTTTTTATGATTAAAAATTGAAAAGAATAAGCAGTTGATAACTCAATTGCATTTCATTATTTTTATATTTTTTTAAGCGTAAAATAATGACATACAAAAGTTATATATCAATGAACTTTCCATTATAAAAAATTTTCATTGATGATTGACGAAAAGCTGGAAGAGAGAAAATGGTGCAAAATTATTTGTCAATGGTCATTAATCTCAAAACAATGAATATATACAACATATTGATTTATAATAATTATTTATTACAATATTACCTTTATATCAAGAAAGCCTCTTTCAAACATCAGATTTCCGCCAATGGATAAAACTCCACCATTGTTGAGTTCACTCAACTGATGATGGCATCTTTAAACTAGACTCTGGCTCCTATAATCTTTTTAGATCTTCTTGATATTTCTTAAGGAGCTATTCCTTATCTTTTGTTTCGATAAATTTAGCTATTTTTTTCCTTCCAAGAATGAGACTCAACCTCTCTGGAAAGGCCCTTATTAAGAACTTTGTTTTTCTTCTAAATAGCTCATATTTTTGCTACTTTTTAATTAAAGCGTAGCTGAGCTGCTTAGATTTCACCACTTCTTTGACTAAAGCCAATGCACGTTCAGATGAATCTGTTGGGTATTTTCATCAAAGCCTAAATGATCCTCTGCACTGAAACTTTGATAATAAGATTGTAAGGTTGCAACATCACCCAATAAAGACAGTGCACCAATATGAAGTAAGCTATAATCTGCATCATATACCTTGATAACCTTTATGTGCCTCCAACTTCACTCTATCGCCAAGGTGGTGCTCCATATCTGGAATAAAAGCATTTATGAAGATCAATTTTTTCTATCGCCTATTTCAAGACATAATCAAGCTTAATTCCAACCAATCTGCATTATATTTCTTCTTCACAAACTCTCCACCCCTTTTTATCAAAATCAAGCTGTAGATCTTGTAAGTGCTGAGAATTGATAGGGATCAATTACCACGCAGGCAGCAGCTAAAATACCAGTCGTAATCGAAACTCCAAAATCAAATTGCGGATAACCTTTGATAATTGCGTCATTATAAAGAATTTGTACTTCACAATCTGGTAGTTTGTAACGTGCTGAATAATTATCTACCTCTTTAATTTTTTCAACAGACCAATCAAGATTTTTGAAGAACACTTTTGTACTCTCCATGATGAAAAAATTCTTTGCTCTACCTCAAAAGAGGTTGTATCCATATCAAAAGTCAAAAGCGAAGCAGATTTTTGCAAACAAAAGTGATAACGCCGTGTAAGAGAAGAATCTTATCAATAAGGTCTTTGGTGATTTCTTTTGCGACGTCTAAACGAGATGGAATCTTATTCATAAAAAAACACAATAAAGTCAATAGGTTTTGTGCAATTATTTTATATAAATCCCATTTAAAATCTACACTTTTATACGTGATTTAATTGACCATTTTTTATAAACAATTACCATGTATGAATAGACCACAAAAAGCAAATCATGATGCAAATGTTATAACGCATGTAAACATTCAAATGAAGTGAAAAGCAGCTATCATTCATAACAGTTCATAAATTTTATGATACGTTTTTATCACACACAAATCGTATTGTTAAAAACGTAATCGTTTGAAATTATCGATAAACATAAATTGCATACGTTTAAAGAATGGTATGGGGTTTACTCTTTTTTTGAGCTAAACCTTAAAAAAATAATCATTTGAAACTATCATAAGATAGGTTTTAATTCATTAAGGGCACATAAAAGGATTTAAAGACAAGTCAATTTTAAAGCACCACTTACTAAAAAGTTAGTAAATGATAGGCAGACATTATGGAGATACTATCATCACAACAAGTCTTGCATTGCCATATACATTACCTCTAATCACGATATAATCAGGAGATCTTGACATTGCCATAAACAGAGCCGTAGACCTTAGTATGACACCCCACACTAGCATTGCCCTAAACCTTGCCTAAACAACCGCATGATCATAAACCGCGGCATTGCTATAAATACGTACACTACCGGATAATTTTTCATTCCCATAAACCCACGCATAATGATAAACTCAACCGTTATAAAAAAGATGAGCATTGTCATAAACATGAGCACCAAAATACACATAGGTTTTATCACATATAAGGGTATTGCCATAGACATAGCCCCCAATGGCAGTATTGCCATAGCCCCTTGTATTTTCATAAACACGACTAGATTTTACAACACGGCATTATCAGCAACCCAGTAATTGCCATCATGAGAGAGGTTGCTTTCAATTTCAATAAAAGCATCTAGACCGCCTTTCTTACATCACCAAAATCTCTTAAAGTACGAATGCGATATAATGCCAGTCACGAAATCCATTTGATTGATCTATTCATATTTTGGATGGTTTTTTCTGATTAACAGGAGCGGTTTCATTTGCAATGAAAGAAATAACGGAGGTGTTTTTTGATATAGTTGTTATAATTAAACCTATATGTTTTTAAAAATTTTGAACAGACATTAAGCTAACTCCAAACCAAATGTTTGTTGAATCAAGTGCTCTGTTCAAACTAATAATAACATATTCATTACCTAGTAGTAGAATATCAACTCCTACACCTGCATAAAGCGAAGCAATAATCCGCCCATATGGCTATGCTGTATGACTATAATAGAACCAAAAATCATCATTGCTGCACTCGCAACACCAGCAGCAAAACGGATCAAAAGGACTAAGTGTTAATGCTATGAAAATAATAAGTGCACTCATTACTATAGCTGCATAAGATAGCATACGAGGAGCAAGAAATATATTCCAAATTCTGCCAAACGTAAAGAACATACTCCCAACTAAATAACCATCATAATTAGCGCTTGGTATATAAGAACGTTGATTAAAGGTAAACAATCCCTCATCCAACATAACTGGCAATATTGGTGTATAGAGAAATCACCAAATACCCATAGCAAAACCATACCGAATACAGCATTTTGAAACAATTCAAATCTTGAAGGTTGTTTTTCCTCCTTATTGTTCCTTTAACTGGTGATATTTCTCATCCGCGTTCCATCTCACCATAACAGCCTTTAGCTCCAAAAATAGAATAAAAGAAAATTTAGCTATCTATTTTAATGCTCAAAACAATATATTTAGCGATCTACTATCAACATTGCCAGATCAGTTGTACAATAACATATTGAATTAATATGTATTTTTATGTTATAAATGTTTATAGTTAAATTGAAAGCATATTTAGATAATCTTGTTTTTTATCTCGATATTCAAAATGACTAACCGAAGAATTATATACGCAGCCGTAAATTTTGCTTCTCTTAAAATCATTTGCTTATTCGCTAAAAAACTTAATAAACAACTCAAATAACCATTTTCATAAAAGAGGAAATTGGCTTCTTTTTAGGTAATATTGTTATTTAGGATAATATGAAGTTGAAAAATTTGGTGCACCCGACAGAATTCGAATCTGTGACCTCTGCCTTCGGAGGGCAGCGCTCTATCCAGCTGAGCTACGGGTGCTTCACACTGATTATTAAAATCAGTTATGGTCTTTTAACTAATCATACTCTTAGCTTCAATGCTAAATTATCATTCTAATAAAAAAATTACTTGTTTGTGATTTATCTAACGACGCACTCCTTTTACTTTTTAATGATACTTTACCTTGAAATAACTTCTCTTTATTCAATGCTCTTTTTATTATAAAAAGAGCTTTTATTACAACTTCAAAACTCTCATAAATAAGTTACAACATAAATTATAAGTATCAGGATAATTTTTAAATGGCTACATTACCAAGTCGCTTTCATTTTATTTCCGCAGAAACTGAGGAGGCTATCAAAGCTACCCATAAATTAATTTCCGTTTATGGTCATTCTTCTCTGGAAGAAACTGATATTGTTGTTGCAATCGGTGGTGATGGGACAATGTTACAAACCGTACGAGACGTCATGAACACAGGCAAACCTATTTATGGCATGAATCAAGGTTCTGTAGGATTTCTTATGAATGAATTTCATGAAAAAAAATTGCCCAATCGTATTGCTGCCGCACATAAAAAAGAAATCCATCCCCTGCGCATGATTGCAAAATCTGAATGTCAAGATTCTATCGAGGCGCTTGCAATTAATGAAGTATCCCTCTTTCGGCAATCTTATCAAGCCGCAAAAATTCGCATCACCATTGATAACAACGTACGCATGGAACAATTAAGTTGTGATGGTGTCCTCGTCGCTACACCAGCTGGATCAACCGCCTATAATTTATCAGCACAAGGACCTATCTTACCTCTTATGGCTCCCCTTATGGCCCTCACTCCTGTTAGCCCTTTTCGCCCTCGGCGTTGGCATGGAGCTTTGCTTCCCAATACAGTAACAGTGCGCTTTGATATGCTTGAACCTGACAAACGCCCTGTAAATGCTGCTGCAGATAATATTGAAGTTAAATCTGTCCATTCAGTTACTATTTCAATGGCAACAGAAGTAACAGCTTCAATCCTTTTTGACTCAAATCATTCATGGGATGAGCGCATTTTATCAGAACAATTTCGCTATTAATGATTGTATTATGCGTTTTATGTGTATATGATTGTTATAGTTAATTTTTTGTAAAAACATCTTAACACTTTTAAAGAGTGTAGAATATTGGTTATAATTATCATTTAGATAACGCAGTTAAAATCACAGAGCAGTTGATAAAAAAATGATACCATCTTTAAACAGTTTTGATGATTTAGGTCTTTCCGCAAAGGTTATTAATGCGGTGAAATCAGCGGGGTATACAGCTCCAACACCTATTCAAAGCGAAACAATTCCGCATGTCCTTCAAAGAAAAGACGTTTTAGGAATCGCCCAAACGGGAACAGGTAAAACTGCCTCTTTCGTATTGCCTATGCTCACTCTCCTTGAAAAAGGTCGTGCAAGAGCACGAATGCCCCGTACGCTCATCTTAGAACCAACAAGAGAAATTGCAGCTCAAGTTGAAGAAAATTTCGATAAATACGGAATAAATCATCGTTTAAATGTTGCTCTTTTGATTGGTGGAGTTTCTTTTGAACTCCAAGATCGCAAACTTGAACGGGGAGCTGATGTTCTTATAGCAACACCAGGGCGCCTTCTTGATCATTGCGAGCGCGGTAAACTGCTCCTGATGGGCGTTGAAATCCTTGTGATTGATGAAGCTGATCGCATGTTGGATATGGGCTTTATTCCTGATATTGAACGCATCTGTAAGCTAACTCCTTTTACGCGTCAAACTTTGTTCTTTTCTGCAACAATGGCGCCAGAAATTACAAAACTAACGAAACAATTTTTACATTCTCCTGTATCTGTTGAAGTTACAAAAGCATCCTCAACTGCAACCACAATTACACAGCGGCTTGTCAAATCTGGAAATAAATCATGGGATAAAAGAGCGGTTTTACGAGAGCTTATCCAAAATGAAGGTGCAGAGCTTCAAAATGCAATCATTTTCTGTAATCGAAAGAGAGATATCTCTGAACTTTTTAGATCGCTCATCAAACATAACTTTAATGTAGGGGCACTTCATGGAGATATGGACCAATATTCGCGCATGAACACCCTAGCTGATTTTAAAAATAATAAACTTACACTTCTTGTTGCTTCTGATGTTGCTGCCCGTGGACTCGATATTCCAGCTGTAAGTCATGTATTTAACTATGATGTTCCTACACATGCTGAAGACTATATCCATCGAATTGGTCGTACAGGGCGTGCAAATCGCAGCGGAAAAGCTTTTACAATTGTCACAAAAGCTGATCAAAAATATATCAATGCCATCGAAGAAATGAGTAATGAAAAAATTGAATGGCTCAATGGAGATCTCTCAACTTTAATAGCTGATGATCAAACAGAAGATATTGTTGTAAAGAAAAAATCTTCAAAACCATCAAAGAAAACTGCTCCAAAAGAGCCTGTTGTTCACACTAAAAAATCTGTAGAAGAGAATAAAATAGAATATATCAAAAATGCAAATAATAAGGAGAAGCCATCTGAGCAACAACGCTCACGAAAAAATAAGAATTACACACCCATTGGATTTGGTGATGATATTCCTGCTTTCATGCTTATAAAAACGTGTAAATAAACCCGTTCTTTACTCTCTTTAAGAGTGAAATGAACGAAATACTTTAAAAAAATCCGCTCTTATTTCCTAGAGAGCCTTTCCGTTACCTTTTCACGCCCTAAAAGCTGCAAAATTTTTCCCATTTCAGGTCCATGATCCATGCCCGTAAGTGCCTGACGTAATGGCATAAATAAAGCTTTTCCTTTTCGACCTGTTTTTTCTTTTAATGCTGTTGTCCAAATTTTCCAACTTTCCTCATTCAAAGCACCTTCAGGTAAGAAATCGAGTGATTGGTGCACAAAAGCACGATCCTCTAGTGCTACTGTATCAAAATTCTGTTCATCATGAATGATTTTCCACCAAAAAACAGCATCATTGACTTTATTAATATTGCTTCTTATCGCGTTCCAGAAATATTCCGCCTTATCTCCCTCAATAGAAAGTTTTTTAAGGCGCATTTTTACTTCCTCATAGGTTAACTCATGGACAAGATGACTATTCAAAGCAAGAAGATCAGCAATATCAAATTTTGCAACGGATCTTGACGTATCTTGGAGATTAAAATGCTCTAAAAGCGCAGCTTGATTGGGATAGGGATGCACATTTTGCGATGTCCCAATCAAAACGGCAAGGCATTGAACAGCTATAGATTCAAATCCTTCTTCCCGTAGAGAACGAATAGAAAGATCATTATTACGTTTTGAAAATCCTTTTCCTAAAACTGTCGCCAATAAATTGGTATGAGCAAAAACCGGTAATTCTGCATTAAGAGCTTTAAAAAGAGCAATTTGAGCGCCTGTATTTGTAATATGATCATCCCCACGAATAATATGCGTAATAGCCATATCTACATCATCAACAATAGACGGCAATGTATAAAGATAGGTTCCATCTTCACGAATAAGAACAGGATCTGAAAGAGAAGCTAAATCAATCGTCTGCTTTCCCTTTATTGCATCATTCCAGCAAACTTCTGTTCGCTTTGTGTGTAAAGGATCACTTTCAAAATTAGGAAGAAGAAAACGCCAATGGGGTTTACGACCTTGTGATTCAAAGTTTTTTCTCTCTTCTGTTGTCAACTTCAATGCTGCACGGTCATAAACAGGAGGCAATTTGCGTGAAAGCTGGATTTTACGACGCCGCTCTAATTCCTCTGTTGTCTCATAACAAGGATAAAGAAGACCACGTTGTTTGAGAATTTCTGCCACTTCATCATATCGATTAAATCGCTTGGATTGGTAATAAATTGCATCTGGTTGAATACCAAGCCATTCAAGGTCAACAGCAATAGCATCGATATATTCTTGTTTAGAACGTTCAATATCTGTATCATCATAGCGTAAAATAAATTCTCCCTTATACGCTTGCGCATAAAGCCAGTTGAAAAGCGCAATACGGATATTGCCAATATGAATATAACCTGTTGGAGAGGGAGCAAAACGAACTTTAACCATAAAATAATACTCAATTTTTATCGCGAAAATGATTGACTATGGGATAGCGACGATCGCGTCCGAAATTTTTGTAACTGATTTTTACACCAGGCGCAGATTGACGCCTTTTATATTCGGCACCATAAAGAAGCTGTTCAACTTTCGCAACAGTTTCTCGTGAGTGTCCACGTTTAACAATATCACAAATACTCATGTCATTTTCTACAAGAGATTGTAAGATATCATCTAAAATAGGATAAGGCGGAAGAGAATCTTCATCTTTTTGATTTTCTCGCAGCTCTGCAGAAGGCGCTTTTTCTATAATATTGGATGGAATGACAATCCCTTCTGGTCCTCTTAAATTGTGCAAGTGATTTTTATTGCGCCACTCAGCTAATGCATAAACCTGCATTTTATAAATATCTTTTATAGGATTAAACCCGCCATTCATATCCCCATACAGTGTTGCATATCCTACAGCCATTTCTGACTTATTGCCTGTCGTTACCACCATTGAACCGAATTTATTTGAAAGAGCCATTAAAACTGTACCGCGTATACGACTTTGAAGATTTTCCTCTGTGACGTCAGAGGGTAACCCTGAAAAAACAGGTGCCATTGTTTCAAGAAAAGCTTCAACAGCTTGCTCAATCGGTATGATTTCATAACGACATCCCAAAAGATCAGCACATTCTTTAGCATCTTTTAATGATTCTTGCGAAGTATAATGATAGGGCATCATAATGGTGCGAACCCTCTCAGCACCAAGAGCATCCACCGCCATTGCCGTACACAGGGCTGAATCAATTCCTCCTGAAAGACCAAGAATAACATCCTTAAAGCCGTTTTTATTAACGTAATCTTTCAACCCCAAAACACAAGCTTGATAATCAGCCGCTAATCCATTGAGAAGACTTTCATTAGGACCTGAAATACAGTGCCATCCCGTCGTTGTTTTTTGCCAATGGCTTAAAGCAATATGGCTATCAAAGTGTTTCATTTGAAATATCTTTTTGCCTTGTCCATTCAAGGCAAAAGACCCACCATCAAAAACGAGCTCATCTTGACCACCTACTTGATTAGCGTAGATAATTGGCACTCCAGATTGTAGAGCTTGCGTATGAATAACATCTATACGTTTTAAAGTTTTATTACGATAGTAGGGAGATCCGTTAAGGACAAGAATAATTTCCGCTCCTTTATCTTTAAGCTCTGTACTCAGAGAGGAATCATTCCAAAGATCCTCACAAATGACTATTCCTAATTTGATTCCATGATAGACAATAGGCTGAGGACGTGGACCTGAAGAAAATAAACGCTTTTCATCAAATTCAGCATAATTAGGTAAATCAAACTTCAAATTTTCGGCAATGACTCTCCCTTCATCAAGAACCATGACAGCGTTGTAAATATTACCATTGCGCCTTAATGGAAGACCAATGACAATTCCTGGTCCGCCTACGGTTATCTTTGCTAATTTCTCAACAGTCTCTTCACATGTTTTTGTAAAAGCAGGTTTTAGAACAAGATCTTCCGGCGGATAAGCGCTTATAAAAAGTTCCGTGAATAAAACAAGATCAGCCCCCTCTTCTTTGGCCTTTTGATGCGCCATGACAGCTAAAGAAAAATTCCCCTCAATATCACCGACAATAGGATTTAATTGGGCAATTGATACCCGAAAATCATTTTTCATAAGCCTTTGTATCATTTCATCAGTTTAGCAACCACAACTTTATTCCTCATCATCGGAAATATCACTTTTTTAAAAATTCTCTTCTGCCATAATGACCTAAAAAAAATATTAAGTAAATTTTTGCCTACCCCTCAGCAGCAATTGCTAACGAGTCAGTCGCACGATTTTTTTTAAGGAGTTCAGCAACAAGAAAAGCCAATTCTAACGCTTGATCTGCATTTAGCCGAGGATCACATTGCGTATGATAACGATCAGATAGATCGTCCACAGAAATGGCATGCGCCCCTCCTGTACATTCAGTAACATCACGACCTGTCATCTCAATATGAATGCCCCCTGGATAAGTTCCTTCTCCACGATGCACTGCAAAAAAATTCTCTACTTCTTTTAAAACATAATCAAAGGGACGCGTCTTATAACCATTGGCAGTAATTGTATTGCCATGCATTGGATCACATGACCATATAACCGCACGCTTCTCGCGTTCAACGGCACGGATGAGTTTAGGCAGATAACGTTCAACTTTATCATAACCAAAGCGCGTAATGAGAGTAAGCCGCCCCAACTCGTTTTCAGGATTTAAAATATCAATTAATTTTAAAAGCTCATCAGACTCAATGGAAGGACCACATTTTAATCCTATAGGATTTTTAATGCCGCGACAATATTCAACGTGAGCATGGTCAATCTGACGCGTACGGTCACCAATCCATAGCATATGACCAGATGTTGCATACCAATTTCCTGAAGTTGAATCAATCCGAGTCAAAGCCTCTTCATAACCAAGCAACAGTGCTTCATGACTGGTATAAAAAGATGTTTCACGCAATGAAGAATGTGTTTTGGATGTAATCCCTATAGAACGCATAAAATCAATTGCTTCAGAAATACGCTCTGCCAATAATTCATAACGTTCCCCCTGCGGACTGTTAGAAACAAAACTCAACATCCATGTGTGAACATTTTCTAAATTAGCATAGCCACCTTGTGAAAAAGCACGCAATAGATTAAGTGTTGCCGCAGATTGGCGATAAGCCATAGACATCCGTTGCGGATCTGGAATACGAGAACCGGCTTCAAATTCAATGCCATTAATAATATCCCCACGATAAGCAGGAAATTCAACCCCCTCTTTTCTTTCTATATCAGAAGAGCGAGGCTTTGCAAATTGACCAGCAATACGACCAATTTTAACAACCGGTTTAGAACTACCAAAGGTTAAAACAATCGCCATTTGCAAAAATACGCGAAAAAAATCACGGATATTATCAGCTTCATGTTCTGCAAAGCTTTCGGCACAATCACCACCTTGTAATAAAAAAGCTTGGCCTTTCGCAACGGCTGCTAATTCATTTTTTAAATCACGTGCTTCACCGGCAAAAACTAAAGGAGGATAGCTTCTCAGTTTTCGCTCAACATCTTCTAACATAGACTTATCCGGATAAGTCGGAACTTGTTTAATTGGCCTTGTTCTCCAAGTGTCAGGCGCCCATTCTTTTATCATTACACTCTCTCTAAAGATTAAGCTTAAAGATTAGCATCTCAAAAACTTTTTACCATAATATATGCTGTTTAACTTTCTATTTTCTTCCCATTTTCATATATATAACTTGGTTTATACATTGTTACCAATTCTTCTGCCATCGTTGGATGCACTGCCATCGTCTCGTCAAAGATATCCTTCGTCAGCTTACCCTTGAGAGATATCCCTATAAGCTGTGCCATCTCACCAGCATTTTCCCCTAAAATATGAGCGCCCACAACAATACGGCTTTCACCATCAACAATGAGTTTCATAAGCATTTTCTCTGAACTACCAGAAAGAACATTACGCATAGGACGAAAAACTGTACGATAAATTTCAAGACGCTTATAACGCTTTACCGCCTCTTCTTCTGAAAGACCCACCGTTCCAATCTCTGGCTGTGAAAAAACTGCTGTTGTAATTAAATCATAATCAGGTGTTGTGGGAATATTCTCAAATGCTGTCTTAACAAAACACATTGCATCATGAATCGCAACAGGTGTTAATTGAATATGACCTGTTACATCACCAACAGCCCAAATATGGGGGATATTTGTTGTCATTTTCTCATCAACAACAACTGCACCAAATTCATCCACTTGAACACCTGCCCTATCAAGTCTTAAACCCGTTGTATTTGGTACACGCCCCGTAGCCAACATAATCTGATCGGCACTGATTATTTTCCCATTTGATAAAACAACTTCATAACAATTTTCTGCAGCCTGCACTTTAGAAATTGTTATTCCGTAGAGAATAGAAATCCCTTTTTCAATCATTGCATCGCTGAGCAATTGCCGCAAATCATGATCAAAATTACGAAGGATTAAATCACTCCGATGGAGAAGTGTTGTTTTTACACCTAATTCATGAAAAATATTAGCAAATTCAACACCAATATACCCTCCACCAACAATGACTATTGATTTTGGGAGTTGATCAAGGTCAAAAATCTCATTAGAAGTAAGGCAAAATTCACCACCTTCTATGGGAGTATTTTGTGCAAATTTTGCTCCCGTTGCAATCAAAATTTTTTCTGCACTTACCCGCTCACCCGTGGCAGAAAGCTCTAATGTGTGATCATCTATAAAAGTAGCACGACTTTCATAAATATGCACATTGTTATTTTCTAATCCCTTACGATACAGCCCTTCTAACCTTGATATTTCTTTATTTTTAGCTGCAACCAACTTTTCCCAGCTAAAAATTGGATCCGCATATTCCCACCCAAAACCAACACTTTTCTTAAATTCTTTTACATATTGTGATGCATAAACATAAAGTTTTTTGGGAACGCAACCACGAATAACACAAGTGCCCCCTATACGATATTCCTCTGCTATAGCGACCCGCTTGCCAAGACCTCCAGCAAGCCGTGCTGCACGCACTCCACCAGAACCACTTCCAATAACAAATAAATCAAAATCAAAAGAGCCCACGAATTATTCCTTCTTATATAGCTGCAAGAGTAGGCTAAGGTCTTTTATTATCAAATGAAAGTCTTTTTTTCTTTTGAAGAAGCATTTTTTATAAAGCAGTATTCTAAAAAGACCTACTCTCATTAAAATATTAAAAACGGCGGGAAAACCGCCGCTATAAAAAAAATCAGAAATTGCCCATTGTTGTCATGATATCGATCAAGCTATTTTTTATTTTCTGAAGATTCTGATTTTATTGGCATATTTGTAGGCATAGTAAAATTATTCAAATTAAGTGTTTCAGACATCTCTTTTTTCACATTTTCTACAAGATCCCGCATAAGAGCAGTACGCCATATATCAAATGCTGAATAAGAATCACGTGCAATATTGGGGACTTCTGTCAAAAACTTTTTACCGGTATCAGAATTATAAAATGTTGTTATCGCATCAAGCTCTTTTTGAGTAAAATATTTTGCATATACATGAGCAATCTCTTTTTCTAGATCAGAGCGCCTTTTAATTAAAGCAAGCGCCTGCTTATCAACAATATCAGAAATAGCTGTTGCTAAATTCGGATCATCGCTGATCAGTTCATTTTTGAAATCATGGACCGCATTTGGTAAAAAACTATCAAATTGATCCGTTGCATGAATAGCTCTGATTGCCTTTCGCGCTGAATCCAAATGTTGATCACTCACACCTTGTGCATAAACCGTTCCAACATTTACAAAAAAAATAGCAATTACACCAAAATATACGACAAAACGCTGAAAAGAAAATATTATTTTCATTTAATGATTACCCCGATAGCTAATTATAATTTTAATTCGTTATTCTACCTAAAATCTTTAAGACCCTTTATTTACTGTGCTAACATATCATCATGTAAATGCCTTTTCTAAAAATCAAACGGTTCTAAAACTTTTATTTGACCATCAGCCATAGCGACAATTGCACGTGAAGCCAACCCCAAAAAAAGGCCATGCTCAACAACACCAGGAATAGCAAGAAGTGCATCCGATAATGGTTTTGGTTGCAAAATGCAGCCCCAAAATGCATCAAGAATAAAATGGCCACCATCTGTTTCAAAAGGATCTTTTCCATTCATTCGCAATGAAATTTTCCCAGAAAGCCCTAAATCATCAGCGACTTTTTCAATGGCTCTGCATGTTGTGTGGATACCAAATGGATTAACTTCAATTGGTAGTGCAAAAGCACCAAGTCTTTTTACCACCTTTGTTTCATCCGCAATGACAAGCATTGCACGAGATGCCGATGCTACAATTTTTTCATACAACAATGCTCCCCCTCCCCCTTTAATGAGCATCATCTCAGGACCAATTTCATCTGCTCCGTCAATATCAAGGTCCAGCTCAGGTATTTGTTCTAAAGTGCTAACAGGCACTCCAAACTTATGACAGAGTTGTTCAGAATATCTTGAAGTAGCAACACCAGTCACACGCAAACCATCCGCAACACGCTCACCTAGAAGACGAATAAATTCATTGACTGTCGAACCAGATCCGATACCAAGCCGCATACCATCTTCAACAAACTCAAGCGCTTTAATAGCTGCCATTTTTTTTAACTGCTGAACATTCATGAATGACTTTGCCTTCTATCCGTATAAGCAGCATTTATCACCCCTATTACCACCGATAATAATGATAATAAAAGATAACCTCTTGACGCAATCTATTTAAATTTACCATCATCTTTTGCTTGAAGAGATGTTACCCGTTATAGAAATATATGATAAGAATAAAATAGAATAATCAACAATTATCTTTTTTATTTCTTTGAGAAGATTTGTTAGCATTTTTTTCATTCAATAAGAATTTTTGATTTATCTTGTGCTATCAATAGGATGCACAAAGATGCACATATCAATTTTTTTGAAAAAATTAAAATGATCAGATATAAAAAATCATCTATTTCTAGAAAACTGTAGATTATTATCTCGTTTCAATGACGTTGATAAAATTACCAATCTAAATACCGTAAAATATTATGAGAAAAGTCTTCTGTTATTTTTTGTTTTGTCATTATCCAAATGTGAAGCAAAATATGACCGATTATATGTTTTTATGAATGCTGTCTGTGCATATTCCATGGTCTATGAAACCCTAGAGAAGACCAAATAATATCTCCACCTTTGGTCATCATAACGCTTCCTCGTGATAACAATTGTTGAGGCATAAATATTATTTTTGCCTTCTTGTAACAAGTTGGATTATGCATCACAAATGTCTGAATGAGAATATCTGCCTCTACACATTGATCTGTTTCTCTCTGTAAAACGATCACTTTTAATCCATTATCCAATAAAGATGTACATACATGATAATCACAAATAAATTGTCCGTGCAACGAAGGACCATATTTTGTTGGTTTAATCGTTTCATTCACACGAAATGACTTTTTCCATATGGATGTCGTGAACTTAGAAATATGGTAACGATCAATATATAATTTTTTATCATGGATAACGCCCACGAGACGCATATTATCTGCTATAATCAGTTGTACAGGTGAATGCATTACACAAATAGAAATACCTGTCAAAATAAACAAACTAAAAAAGAGTCGGATGGGTGTTTTGCAAAAAGTCAGTCCAACCAAGCCTATACTCAATAAAACTAACGCTGATAACGGCATAAAACCAGGATTCAAATCAGGAGAAATAGCCTTGATAGCATGTGCAATCTTTATTACAAGATCAACTCCAAAACCCATAATTTGAAGAGGAAGCCATTCGAATCCTCCTAACATTGCAAGAACTGCGATTAATCCAAAGGGAATGACAAAAATTGAGATGACAGGCAAAGCAAAAGCATTACTAATAATGCTCAAAGATGCCATATTAGAAAAATGATAAGCAGCATAAATTCCACTTGCACTCCCTGCAACAAAGGAAGAAGCACATGTTGAAAGCATCGATGAGAAAACAAAATTTATCACTCCTCCTCCAACATAAGAGGGAGTTGTTTTTCTTTTACGAAAAAATGATCTTCCACTCCACCAATCAAAAAAAGCGATCAAAGCAGCAGTCGCAGAAAAGGACATTTGAAAGCTAGGACCTAATATTTCATGGGGTGTCATCGCTAGAGTTATCAACCCTGCAATGGAAAAATTACGCATTGTTATAGCAGAGCGATTACACAATATAGCAACCAACATAACAGCAATCATCACAAAACTTCTTTGCGCTGATATTGCTAAGCCCGACAATAACAAATAAAAAGCTGTTATCATAAAAGCAACGATAGCAGCAAATTTTTTACTGGAATAATAGGAAGAAAAAACTGGAAAAAATGCTAAAAAACTACGGATACTCAAAAGAACTATGCCGCTTAACAACGCCATATGTAAACCTGATATTGATAAAATATGAGCTAATCCAGCTGTACGTAATGCTTCATTTGTCTCATTTGAAATACCAGCACGCTGCCCTGTTATGAGGGCAGCTGCAACACTCCCCTTTTCTCCTTCAAGGGCTATATGGATTCTTTGTGTCATCTTCGTGCGTAAATTTTCAATTTTCTGTAGAATGATAGCGAATATTCCATCAGGCTGCGAAACGAATATTTTTCTTGGTTTTTCTAAATAAACGCCTTGTGCTCCAATTCTTTTAAAATAATTATGAAAACTAAAATCGTAGCCTCCTGGACGCACAGGCCCAGAGAATGCACGAATCTTAACTTTTCCATGCAGTCCATCACCAATCGCTAAGCCAGATGGCAAATATCTTGCCGATAAACGAACACGATGAAGACTATGGCGTAATACAGGATTTTCTGTATTCAAAATCTCCAAAACTAAACGAAATCCTCCTTTGGCACCTGACTCAATAGAAACAATTCTTCCCGTCAATGTAGTGACAATGTCACTGCTTAGCATGGGTGTTGCAATACGCCATGTTTCTATTTTTGCCGCTAAAGCACCCAATATAATACAAAACAGAAACCCCACGGGAATCCATATTTTTCGATAAAAACGTGCAACATAGAATATTCCCAGAAAAATACTGACCAACGCCCCCAATTGTCCCCAACTTGGTTCCCACTCTAAATGAAAATAGAAAATGATTCCTAGGGCAAAAAAGACTAAAATCAGCGAAAAAAGGATACCAAAAGAAACTTCTTTATTGATACAATCTTCTAACCATTTGCGAAAAAAAATGATTACTTCTTTTAAGAGTGTCAATAAAAAAAGTTTTTGTTGGTTATAGCTACCGTTCTTTGCATCATCATATCTAGAAAAAACACTCTGCCCTACCTGACATGGCTTTTTTCCTTCTGTAACAGATTTTTCGGATAAACCCTCTTTACTTTTATAAAACATCAGTCCCCCACTTTAACTCGCAATACGGCTATTGCACGCCCCATCACTTATGCTAACATGACTTTTCTATAAAATTCCATAAGTAATATCTTAGTTTAAAGGAAAATATTCGTGTCTGTTATTACTCGTTTTGCCCCTTCACCCACTGGCTTCCTTCATATTGGTGGTGCTCGTACTGCTCTTTTTAATTGGCTTTATGCAAAACATACCGGTGGAAAAATGCTTTTACGAATTGAAGATACAGACCGAGAGCGTTCAACAGAAGCAGCTGTAAAAGCCATTATAGATGGCTTGCACTGGATGGGTCTTAGTTACGATGGCGCCCCTATTTCGCAATTCGAACGTGCAGAACGTCACCGCCAAATCGCTGAACAGTTGGTCAAGAATGGTAAAGCATATTATTGTTATGCTTCACCTGAAGAGTTAGCTGAAATGCGTGAAAAAGCCCGTGCAGAAGGGCGCCCACCACGTTATGATGGACGTTGGCGCGACCGTGATAGTTCTGAAGCTCCTAAAGGTGTTAAGCCTGTTATTCGCATCAAAGCCCCTCAAGATGGAGAAACGATTGTACATGATCGCGTTCAAGGTGATGTCCGTTTTCCTAATAAAGATCTCGATGACTTCATTATTTTGCGTTCTGATGGTTCGCCTACCTATATGCATGCTGTTGTCGTTGATGATCATGATATGGGCATCACACATATTATACGTGGTGACGATCATCTTACCAACGCAGCCCGACAAACGATTATCTTTAAAGCAATGGGATGGGACATTCCTGTTATGGCCCATATTCCTCTTATCCATGGTGAAAACGGTGCAAAATTATCAAAGCGACATGGTGCGCTCGGTGTTGATGCCTACCGAACAATGGGATATCTTCCTGCTGCTTTGCGCAATTACCTTGTCCGTTTAGGTTGGAGTCATGGTGATGACGAACTGATGTCACTTAAAGATATGATTTCTTGGTTTGATATTGAGGATATTAACAAAGGTGCTGCTCGTTTTGATCTCAAAAAGCTCGATTCCATCAACGGACACTATATGCGTATGAGTAATGATCAAGAACTTTTTGATGCCGCTCTTAATATTCTACCAGAAACCGATAGGGGAGCACAAATTATTGAAAAACTTGATGAAAAACGCCGTGTTCAATTTTTAAAAGCAATCCCGCATTTGAAAGAACGTTCAAAAACACTGTGCGAACTGATTGACAATGCCTCCTTCATTTTTACGCAACGACCTTTACAACTTGATGAAAAAGCTCAAATACTCTTAGATAAAAATGGACGAACCATTTTAAACGATCTTTATCTTGCTCTGAAAGCTTGCCCCTCTTGGGATACAAAAACTCTAGATGAAACACTTCGCTCTTTTGTCCAAACACAGAATCTCAAATTTGGATCTATCGCCCAACCACTTCGCGCAGCTCTTACAGGATGTGCAACATCACCAGGTGTTTTGGATATTCTTATTTTATTAGGACGCGATGAATCCCTTCATCGCATCAAGGACCAACTTATCACAACAATATGCCCATGATGTGCACTGAGTATATTTCCTCAAATAAGGATCTATACAGATATCTCAACGCGCCCTAAAAGAGTTTTTTATGTTATATCATTGAAATACATTTCTTATTGAGTAATAATGATCAATAAGGAAATATTTTTAGATTGCATGTACTCACTTTTAGAGGCAATCTACCCTTAATATAAGTAAGAAAAGCTTCAGTTATACATCCCCCACTCTGATGAAGCAGAGTCTTAATTTTTAGAAGTGAAGGATCTGAAAGGAATACCGAATGTCTGAGAATAACGCATATATTATTGTGAATGATAAAAAAGTAGAGCTTCCCTTGCGTAAAGGCACGAGTGGACCTGAAGTCATTGAAATTGCTTCTCTCTACAAAAAAACCGATATTTTTACTTATGATCCTGGTTTTACTTCAACAGCTTCTTGTGAATCAAAAATTACTTATATCGATGGTGATAAAGGTATATTGCTTTATCGTGGTTATCCTATTGATCAATTGGCTGAAAAAGGAGACTTTCTCGAAAGTTGTTATCTTTTACTTTATGGTGAACTCCCAACACAGCAAGAAAAAAATGAATTTGATCGATGTATTATGCAGCATACCATGGTACACGAACAGTTTGCACGCTTCTTCCATGGCTTCCGTCGTGATTCTCATCCTATGGCCGTCATGGTTGCCTGCCTTGGCGCTATGTCTGCGTTCTATCACGACTCTATTGATATTACAGATCCTCACCAGAGAATGATTGCTTCTGTTCGTCTTATCTCAAAAGTTCCAACGCTTGCTGCTATGGCCTATAAATACAGTATCGGACAAGCATTTGTTTATCCACGTAATGATCTTAATTATGCTGCAAATTTCCTCCATATGTGCTTTGCAGTTCCTTGTGAAGAATATAAAACAAACCCTGTGCTTGCTCGGGCGATGGATCAAATCTTTATCCTTCATGCAGATCATGAACAAAATGCTTCTACATCTACGGTACGTCTTGCTGGATCCTCGGGTGCTAATCCGTTTGCCTGTATTGCAGCAGGAGTTGCATGCCTTTGGGGACCAGCACATGGTGGTGCCAATGAAGCATGTCTAAAAATGCTACAAGAAATAGGTTCTATTAAAAGAATTCCTGAATTTATTGCACGTGCAAAAGATAAAAATGATCCTTTCCGCCTTATGGGCTTTGGGCACCGTGTCTATAAAAATTATGATCCACGTGCAAAAATCATGCAAAAAACCTGTCATAAAGTTTTAAAAGAACTCAACATTCAAGATGACCCTCTTCTTGATATTGCAATAGAGCTTGAAAAAATTGCCTTAAGTGATGAATATTTTATTGAGAAAAAGCTTTATCCCAATGTTGATTTCTATTCCGGCATTACATTAAAAGCTCTAGGTTTTCCAACTGAAATGTTTACTGTCCTTTTTGCATTGGCGCGCAGTGTCGGGTGGGTGGCACAATGGAAAGAAATGATTGAAGACCCTGCACAAAAAATTGGTCGTCCTCGACAACTCTACACAGGCTATGCTATGCGTGACTATGTTCCTATAGATGAACGTGCAAATTAAAAAAAGAGATCAATAAAGCTTCAATTTACTGAAGCTTTATTGAGAGTAATCAAAAAACATCCTTTAAGAATTTTTATAAAACGTGATTTTAAAACTCTTTCTACAGAGATAACATCATCATAAAAATTTACTAAAAAATTCTAAGTTTTAGCTCTGTAAAGAAATTGAGAATACTTTTCTGCGAATTAGCCAAACATTTAGCAAAAAGAAATTGAAAATTTTACCTTATAATCCTCATTATCTTTAATAGAAATGTATTCCCTATCATTCCCCCATGTTTAAAAGCCCTATTACATATTAAAATCTAGCAATGTCAGAATTTTTCTTTCTATCTTCTTCAGATAAAATTGCAAAAGGCTTACATTAAGTGCTTTTCTAAGATGCCAAAACTTCTTATCCCTCTTCAAATAGATTCGAATGAAAATACTTTACATTTTGTCCTGTTAAGAGCTGAAATTTTCTTTGTATTTAAGTTAATAGTTTTTCTTTTAAAGATAAATTATTGATTTTTTTAAGTAAAATCATTAAATCATATAATCAATAGAGGTATCCTTCTTTCCTGTATTTTTTATTCCCATACTTGATAAAAAGAAATTATTTTTTGACAATGATATTCAGCATAATGATAGCAAAATGACCACAGATAAATTTTTTACATTGCTCCAAAAGAGCTTACAGATTATAAAAATTCATGATGGTTTCATATTTGCCAGCTTATCTAATAGGAGAACATAATGAAATTATTAGCAGGAGCTCTTATAATAAGCGCGACACTATTTACCCTATCGGCCAATTCTCAAACGCTGAAAATTGCAAGCGATGCTTCTTATCCGCCATTTAGTTATATTGACTCAAATAACGAACTTCAAGGGTTTGATATTGATATATCTTATGCTCTTTGCAAAAAAATGAATGTTGAATGTACTATTGTCACACAAGACTTCGAGGGGATGATTCCCGGTCTTCTTGCCAAAAAATACGATGCTATTGTTTCTTCCCTTTCTCCTACAAAAGAGCGCTTACAAAAAATTGATTTTACAGATCCTTACTACAATACAGCACTCGCTGTTATTGTTACCAAAAATTCGGAAATTAAAGAAATCTCAACACAAGCCTTTAGAGGTAAAAACCTTGGTGTACAATCAAATACAACACAAGCTGCATATGCGGAAGATCATTATGCCTCTGAAGGAGTTAATATCAAACTTTATCCTACAGCAGCAGAAGTTAATCGTGATCTTTTAAGCCATCGGCTTGATATCATCATCTTTGATAAATTAAAAGCATTAAATTGGCTTGAAAATGAAGGAAAAGACTGCTGTCTCCTCTTGGGAACTCTAGAAAAAACAAATTTTCCTATTGCAATTGCACTCCGTCAAAATAATAATGATCTTAAAAACAGTTTTAATAAAGCAATAGAAGAAATCCGCGCCGATGGAACCTATGAGAAAATTATGAGAAAATATTTTACTTTCGATATCGATTAGATCTCACTATGAATTAAAATTCAATCTGTATATTTAAGGAGTATCTTTAACTCTTTATTGGACATGCAGGTATAATTGGAAATTCGGCATTTCTATAAGAAAATTTACATTTATCAAAATAATTTTTAATTGTTCCTCAATATTTAAACACTTTATAGAATCTAATGACAACGATAAAGTTGTATTTTTATCGTATCAAAATCTAATTTTTTGATACTAATGCCCAACATAATGATCTAAAATAAGCATCAATAAATTTTTGAATTGCTCCCAAAAAGCTTACAGATTATAAAAACATAATGATTTCATATTTGCCCGCTTATCCAATAGGAGAACATCATGAAATTATTAGCAGGAGCTCTTATAATAAGCGCCGTACTATTCACCCAATTGGCTGATGCGAAAACATTAAAAATTGCGAGTGAAGGCACCTACCCTCCCTTTAGTTATATTGACTCAAATAATAAATTGCAGGGACTTGATATTGATATATCTTATGCACTTTGTAAAAAAATGAATGTTGAGTGTACTATTGTTACACAAGACTTCGAGGGAATGATCCCTGGACTTATTGCAAAAAAATATGATGCTATCATTGCTTCCCTCTCTCTCACACAAGAGCGCTTACAAAAAATTGACTTCACAGATCCTTACTACGATACAGCACTGGCTGTTATCGTTACCAAAGCTTCGGGAATTAAAGAAATCTCGACACAAGACTTTAGAGGTAAAAATCTTGGTGTGCAATCAAATACAACACAAGCTTTCTATGCAGAAGATCATTATGCTTCTAAAGAGGTGAAAATCAAACTCTACCCTTCCACAATAGAAGTGAATCGTGACCTTTTAAATCATCGACTTGATGTGATTATTGTTGATAAATTACAAGCATTAAATTGGCTTAAAAATGAAGGAAAAGATTGCTGTCTCCTCTTGGGAACTCTAGAAGAAACAAGATTTCCTATTGCAATTGCAGTCCGTCAAAATAATAATGAACTTAAAAATAAGTTCAATAAGGCGCTAAAAGAAATCCGTTTGGATGGAACTTATGAAAAAATTATGAGAAAGTATTTTACAGGTGATGTTTATTAAATATCGATATGATATTTAAATGAAACCTACTGGTTATTGCTAAAAAATATTATCGAACTCTTTCATGAGGAACACAGGAATGATTGAAAATTTAGCATTGCTATCATTTAGCAATGGTGGATGGGGAGTGGTTATACTTTCCAGTGCAGGAATGACTTTGTCATTGGCATTATGTTGTGGCTTTCTAGGATTTCCTCTAGGACTTCTCAATGCAGTGATGATTCGATCCAATATTAAGATGGCCAAAGCTATGGCACGCCTCTTTTCAACAGTATTCCGTGGGCTACCAGAGCTTTTAACTTTGTTTTTAGTTTACTACGGATTACAAAGCCTTATTCAAAATTTATTTGACTATTTTAATTTTGAAATCATGTTCAGTATCAATGCATTTGTTGCTGGTGTTCTTGCACTTAGTATGGTTCTTGCAGCTTTTTCTTGTGAAGTTTGGCTTGGAGCATTTAATATTTTTGATAAAGGTCAATATGAAGCGGCTAAAGCTTTAGGACTTTCACGGTCAACCACATTTTTTCGTATTGTCTTCCCTCAGCTCATCCGAAATGCCTTGCCAGGACTTTCTAATAATTGGCTTACTTTACTGAAAGATACATCCCTTGTTTCTACCATCGCGCTTGTTGACCTCATGCGACAAACGAATTTAGCTGTCGCTGCTACCAATAAACCCATGCTATTTTATTTTGTAGCATGCTTACTCTATTTGTTATTTTCAGCGGTTTTTACTGCAATCTTACGCCATTTGGAAACATACACTCAAATAGGCTATAAAAAGGTGCTAGGTCAATGATTCCTGAGTGGCTTTATTTCCTTTTTAATCCTGATCTTTTAAGCCATTATGGACCCAAATTTATTAATGGCTTTATTGTTACTGTTGAGCTTGTTTCTATCTCTTGTTCTCTAGGTCTTTTTCTTGGTATGCTTATCGCTTTTGCTCGTCTATCAAAGAATACATTTTTACAATATTTTGCAAATGCTTATGTCTATTTTTTCCGTGGCTCTCCTTTATTAGCTCAACTCTTTCTTTTTTATTATGGGCTTGGTTCAATGAATAGTTTTTGGCAACAGGTGGGACTATGGTGGTTTTTTCAAAACGCGTGGTATTGTTGTCTTTTTATTTTTACACTCAATTCTGCTGCCTATCAATCTGAGATCTTTAAAGGAAGTTTTTTATCCGTAACAACTGGACAGCGTGAAGCATCAAAAGCTTTAGGTTTAAGTAACTCTGTCACATTTTTTAGAGTTATTCTTCCACAAGCAATGATTGTAGCATTACGCCCCCTAGGAAATGAGTTGATTTTAATGATTAAATCCAGTGCTGTTGCCTCACTTATTACTGTTTATGATTTAATGGGAGTTGCTAAACTCACTTATTCACGGACTTTTGATTTTCAAGTTTACGTTTGGGCTGCTCTTATCTATCTCTTTATCGTTGAACTCATTCATCGTTTTATTGTTTTTATCGAACAGCGCCTCACTCGATATTTACGTTAAATAAAATGATCATAAAAAACTTTACCAAACCAAAATGTTGAATTAATCACGTTATTCATCAATGAAAGAATAAAATAAGATGAATTTGAAAAATAATAAATTGATCTCTCCCAATAAAAAACCAGTGATCTCTATTCAAAATCTAAATAAATGGTATGGAAACTTTCAGGTCCTACATGATATCAACTTTAATGTTCAAGCTGGTGAACATATCGTTATTTGTGGACCATCCGGATCAGGAAAATCAACGTTAATTCGTTGTATTAATCAATTAGAACAAGCACAAAAAGGTTCAATCTGTATCCATAACGTTGATATCCATACCGCTCCTATACAACAGCAAAAAAAAGTTCTTCGTAAGATAGGAATGGTCTTTCAGAATTTTAATTTATTTCCCCACATGAGCGTTATACAAAATTGTATTTTAGCACCTATGACCGTTCAAGGGCTTTCCAAACAACAAGCACAAGAACGGGCAATTCGTTACTTAACACATGTTGGTATTGAAAAACACTGTGAAAAATATCCTTTACAACTTTCTGGTGGGCAACAACAACGTGTTGCGATTGCCCGTGCACTTTGTATGGAACCTGAAGTCATGCTTTTTGATGAACCAACCTCTGCTCTTGATCCAGAAAGTGTGGGAGAAGTTTTGGAAGTGATGGCTCGATTGTCCGACACAGGGATCACAATGCTTTGTGTTACCCATGAAATGGGCTTCGCACGTAAAGTCTCAGAAAGAATACTCTTTCTAGAAAATGGAAAAATTGTTGAAGATACAGCCTCTGAAGAATTTTTTACCAATCCTAAAAGCCAACGTGCTTGTAATTTTCTTGCTAAAATTAAATATTAATCATTAAAATATTGCTTTATTTATACAATTTTATTCTTGTTTTTTTAAAAGAGCGATAATTGTTTGTGCGCCAACAACCCCTGATGGTACTTCAGTTTTCATTTTCTGTTCTACCATCTCAAAGGCATCAAGTTGTGCCTGTCGCAATAAAGGATTAGCCAAAAGTTGTTCTACTTGTCTTGCTAACATACCAGGACGGATTAATTCATTCAAATATTCCGAAACAATAGGCTTATCAGCAATAATATTTGGAAGAGCAGCACTCCATAACATCATTTTAGGAAAAATAAATAATTTAGAAAAACGATCAAGTTTATAGCAAAGAACCATAGGAATTTTTGCTAAGGCTAATTCAAGTGAAACAGTTCCATGTGCCGCAAGAGCAACATCTGCTTGTGCAAAAGCACGCCATTTTTCATCTTCACCAACGACAATTTCTATCTTGCTTTTCCAGCCTTGCACAAAATCACGGATTCTATCTACCAAATGAGGTAAGGTTGGTAAAATAATACGTAAATGAGGAATACGTTGTACAAGAATCTCTACTGTTTCTCGAAAAATAGGCATTAAGGAACGAATTTCTAAATTGCGTGATCCTGGCAAAATAACTAATGTAGGCGATGATATTTGTGTATCGATCAAATTTCTTTGTTCTAATTGGCTTTTTTTTTCTGACTGAACTCTCAAAAGGGGAGGATATGTCAAAAGACGATGTCCAACATAGGTCGTGGCAGGACCTCCCAAATCTTGCATAATCTTTTCTTCAAAAGGAAAAACCGCTAAAACATGATCAACAAATCCACGCATAGCTTTTGCACGCTCTGGCCTCCATGCCCAAACGGTTGGTGCAATATATTTAATGATAGGAATAGAAGGCGCTAAAGCACGTACCTTTTTTGCAATACGATGTGTAAAATCAGGACTATCAATAATAATTAAACAATCAGGTTGTTCTTGTGCAATAAATTTGGATAAATTGCGAATATGTAGCAACAACAATGGTAGTTTTTTCAATACTTCCTTTAAACCTATTAAAGCAATATCATGGGAATCAAAAAAGCTTTTTAAACCTAATGCCTTTAAATGCCTCCCCCCAACACCAATCAAATGAATATTGCATCCTATCTGTTGTGATAAACAAGTAATTAAATCGGCCCCAAGTAAATCACCAGATTCCTCACCTGAAACCACAGCAATCTTTAAGAAACAATTATTCATGACCAAACCTTTCAAATGTCTCTATAAATAGAGAATATTTGTTGGCTTTTTCTATTGTTGTTTTCACCGATAATATTAGACTTCTATTTGCCTCCACCGCAACACCAGATAAACCACTCTTTGCAATATTTATTATTGTCGCTGGCCCAATTGATGGCAAATCAACGCGATTATCCTGTTGTGGTTTTGCACATTTTACAAGAATGCCACCTTTAAGGGGAATTTGCCCTCTTTCTCGCATTTCACAAACACGCCACAACATATTATCAGTTCCCTCAGCACCCTCCAGAGCAACCACCCTTCCTTGGACAACGACAACGGCTTGCCCGATATCTAATTGACCTAAAAGCTTTGCTGCTTCTACTGCTAAAAAAATATCTTTTTTCTCTTTTGGAGTAGCGCGCCGTACTGTTAAATTAAATTCTATGGGAGCTAAAAGATCTGGGACTATTTCGTGAGCACCGATAACACAAAAACCGTGTGCTTCAATAACCCGTATAAAAGCTTTTAATAACGCATCGTCTCCCCTCTTCAAAGCTCCGATTAACTTAGGAAGAGCTAAAAATGTTGTCCAGTCCAGTCGCAATTGTTTAAGAAGTGGACGCTTTTTCACACCACCTGCCAAAACAACATTATATACACCAGCCTCTTTTAAAATTTTAACGAGTCGCGCTAACTCTACAATTGATAGCTCGCAATGCTCATAGCGATAAAGAACAGAATCTGCCTCACCATGCAAAAGCACAAGAAAAGGATTTTCTCCATTCTTCTCAAGAGTCTGCGCAACAGTAATCGGTAGAACACCATTTCCTGCTATAATAGCAGTACGGCCGGAAAGAAAACTTCTGGCTCCCCAAATAGGCATTTTTAATCCTTATGTTCTTTTATTTTATCACCTTCAAATTTTGGTGTACAATAAAAACGCTTTCCTTCTTCTTTAATAAAATTAACAACTTCAGAAACAGACTGAGAAGAAGAATAAAAAGAAGCAACATCACTAACACGCTCTTTAAATGGTTTGCTATGATCAAAAAGCATGGCAACTGCATGACGGAGTGCATGAATATCTTGACGCTCAAGTCCTGCACGCTTCATGCCAATAATATTGAGGCCGGCAAGTTTTGCCTGCACACCAACAGCTGTTCCATAAGGTATCAGATCACCAACCAGTGCAGATACGCCGCCGATAAATGCATGATGTCCAACACGAACAAATTGATGAACAGCAGCACCACCACCAATAATCACATAATCACCAACAGTGACATGACCAGCAATCATTGCGTTATTGGCAAATGTTACATGATTGCCTACATAACAATCGTGAGCGATATGCGCATAACAAAAAAATTGGCAATTATCACCAACAACTGTCATTCCTACACTCGAATCGGAACCCCTATGCATTGTTACACCTTCACGAATCGTACAATTCTTACCAATAAAAAGAGTTGTAGCTCCTCCTTTATGTTTATTATTTTGCGGATCTGCCCCCAAAACAGCATGAGAAAATACTTTACTCTTGGCTCCTAATGTTGTCTTTCCCATTATTACAACATGACTTGTCAAACTACATTCATCACCAATAACAGCCTCTGAACTAATATGGCAAAATGGTCCAACGCGTACATTCTCACCAAGCTGCGCTCCCTTCTCCACAAGAGCAGTTGGATGGATTTTCGTACCGGACATTTTTAAATTCCCATCAAATATCGTTTATTCTTCTTCGACAATCATCGCAGCAATTTCTGCTTCAGCGACGCGGACATCTTCTACTTTTGCAACACATGAAAAACGTCTCATACCAGATCTTTTTTTCAAAAGCTGAACATGAATCTTGAGCTGATCACCAGGCATAACCGGCTTACGAAATTTCGCATTATCAACCGTCATAAGGTAAACTAAATTTGTTTGCTTATTGCCTAAATTTAAAAGTGCTATTGCTCCTGCCGTTTGTGCCATAGCTTCTAAAATCAAAACTCCAGGCATAACAGGCTTTGCGGGAAAATGTCCCGTAAAATGTGGCTCATTAATCGTTATATTTTTAATACCAATCGCTTCTTGTTCACCATCAATATCAACGATACGATCAATCAATAAAAATGGATAACGGTGCGGTAATATTGATAATAGTTTTTCAATATCGACAGCCTCTAAGTTTTTAGTTTTTTCACTGCTGATCATATCAGCGTTTCTCCTTTTTAACTTTTCCCATACTGCGCAACGCCGCTACTTCACGAAACCATTGTTTAAATGGTCGCGCTGGACTACCTCCCCATTTTTCGCCATCCGGAATGTCATTCATAACACCACTACGAGCAGCAATCTGAACAGATTTACCTATTATGATGTGATCAGCTACTCCCACACTTCCGCCAAGCTGAGACATATCCCCTATAGATGTACTTCCCGCAATGCCACATTGAGCGGCAATAAGACAATAGCGGCCAATTTTTACATTGTGGGCAATTTGTACAAGATTATCAATCTTGCTTCCTTCACCAATAACAGTATCTTGAAATGTCCCACGATCAATTGTCGTGTTCGCACCAACTTCTACACCATCCTCAATAATAACACGACCAAGCTGTGGAATTTTCTCGATTCCAACTCCGCCTCCAACATAACCAAAACCATCTTGTCCAATGCAAACGCCAGGATAAAGCTGAACCTTATCACCTATTATAGAACACTGAACTGTTACCTTAGGAGCAATATAGCAGTCACATCCAATACGGCAATTTTCACCGATAACAGCTGTGGATGAAATAAGAGTTCCTGCACCAATCTCAACATTTTTACCAATAACAGCTCCAGCTTCAATACACACATCATGTGCCAACTTAGCCGTTGGATGAATATGCGCATGTAATGAAATCCCCTTCTGCCCCAACCAAGGCATTGGCTTGACAGAATCTGGAAACAAAATACGACCAATCTGAGCAAAGTCACGCTGTGGTGTGGATGTCACCAAAATTGCCATAGTTTCGGGAACTTTAAAAACAATCTCATTCGTACACAAAACAGCAACAGCAGAACTGTCCAGTAAAGCATCAGAAAACTTCCGATGCTCTACAAAAACAAGCGAACCTTCCACCGCACTCTCAAGTGAAGAAAGAGTATTGATAACTTTATGAGAAAACTCTGGATTAAGAAGCTTTGCACCCGTCAACTCAGCAGCATTTGCAACTGTCAATCGTCGGGACGGCGTAAAAAAAAATGTATCCGCCATCAAAACACTTTCTCTCCCAGCTTAAGCTATTCTCTTCAAATTTTTCCTTCTTAAAATCGCTCAAATCAGAACTTCGTAGAAATACCAAAGTTCAATTGTTGCAAACGATCACCTTCCTGCTTCGTTATTGGCCAAGCATAATCAAAACGCAAAGGACCAAACGGAGAATCCCACATCAAACTCACACCTGCAGATGAACGCCAAGCACTTTTGGTATTGGTAACAGACGGTTCACCCTGAAAAACGGCTTTATAATTATTGCCATAAAGCGTGGCAATATCCGCAAATAAAGCACCGCGCAACCCGAATCCTTCAGGCACAACAGGGATAGGAAACTGTACTTCAGCAGTCGCATTCATATATGTCGTTCCCCCCAAGAAATAAACCTCACCCTTACTGGAAACCTGGCGCGGACCTATTCCATTATATTTGAACCCTCGAATCATATCAGAATTTACTTTAAACATATCGAAAATACGAACACCTTCTTTGCCTACTTCATGGATATAACCACCCCCAAAGGAAAGCAAACCAACGATATCCTTCTGGTCAGAAAGAGTCTTGTACATCATCGCCTTACCCGTGGTCTTCAAGAACTTTGCACTCCCACCAAGCCCTGCATATTCCTGAAGCAGATGCACGTACCACCCATCATGGGGGGATCTCATATCATCAATCGTATTATAGGTGAAACCATAACTAATTGATGAACGTTTCCAAGGGCTGTGTTTTGCAGCTTGAACAATCGCACCAGAATATTTCCCATATAATTCTATTATGTCACCCTCTTTGTCAAAATCATACTCTCCGCCAAAATCATATTCTTCCTGCACATAAGAATAAGCTACATTAGCAGATAATTGATTATTAATAGGTAACGAAAACCGCAGCGATCCACCTGTCTGCCGTACATCATAGGCTTTATCAGCACGATAAGTACTACGAAAAACATCAACGCCAGCAGATAAACGATATCCTAAGAAATAAGGATCAACAAATGATAAATTATAATTACGAGATTTTTCTTGCCCCGCACCTAATCCTAAACGAACATATTGACCACGTCCCCCAAGATTACGTTCAGTAACAGAAACTTCAAGTGACATACCAGGACTTGTTCCCCCTGTTGTATACCCTCCAGAAAGAGAGAGATCTCCTGTTGAAGCTTCAACGACATCTATTACCAAAACAACTTGGTCAGATTGATCTGTGGGAACCATTGAAATATTAACGGCTTTGAAGAAACCTAAACTTTCTAGACGACGTTTCGCCCGCTGTAGTAAAGTTTGATTGTAAGCATCTCCTTCATTTAAATCAATCTCACGGCGAATGACGTAATCACGCGTTTTCTCATTGCCACGTATATCAATACGTTGAATATAAGCACGTGTACCCTGTTCAATATTATATAAAATTGAAATTGTATGATTTGCTAAATTACGATTTCCCCGCGGTTCAACTTTAGCAAAAGCATATCCCGAATCAGCAACTTTGTTATTAATAGTTGCAACAGACTGTTCAATATCTTCTGCACTATAAACATTACCTGGCTGGGTTTTAAGCACCCTTTTCACAGATTGAACGTCAATTCCATCAACATCACTTTCAACCTGAATATCGCTAATTTTATAGAGCGCACCCTCATCAAGAACGAAAGAAATTTTATACGTATTGCTTGCTGCATCAAAAGTTGCTTTAGAAGAGACTACACGAAAATCTGCATAACCACGGTTATAATAAAAGCGACGTAAAGCTTCTTCATCAACAGCGAGGCGCTCTTCACTGTAAACATCACCTCCCAACAACTTCGAAAAAATTCCTGAAGTTTTTGTTGAAATCACATCACGCAAACGGCGACTTCCAAAGACACTATTGCCCTTAAAAGTGATATCACCAATCTTTGTTTTTTTCCCTTCAACGACATTAAATACCACATTAACCCGCCCTTTTCCAAGGTTAATCGTTTGAACGTTAACAGTGATATTATTACGACCAAGAGTTTTATAAGCCTCACGAATTGTATTTATATCAGCAGAAAGCTTAGCAGAATTAAAAGGCTCATTCGGTTTTAAAGAAATAAACCGCTTAAGATCTGGGTCTTTAAAAGATTTATTTCCTTGAAACAATATTTGATTGACAACCTCATATTCTTTTACGAATACAACCAATTTATCACCCACCGGATTTATTTTAACATCATAAAATAAACCCAATTCGAAAAGGTTCTTCACAGCACTATCAACATCACCACTGGAAACACCTTGCCCAACCTTAATCCCCATATTGTCTCGAATCGCCTGAGAACTTACAAACTTATTCCCACGAACCTCAATAGAGCGGACTACAGACGCTTGTATTTCTCCGACCGCAGCAATTGACATAAAAACCGTTGCTGGGGCAATCATCCCCATCTTTAACACCAATACAGATGCTGCATTTAAAAACTTTGAATTCGTAGTCATTGGCTTTTTTACCTTACTCTCGTTCCTTGGACATGATGCCTTAAAAAGCTAACTGCCATAACAACCTTTTTACAGCTTTACAGCGAGACTTTTCATTCCTTAATTACTCATTATAATCTACAACGCCACAACATTTTGTAGACATGGTAAACAACCTTAAATTTGTTTTTGCTATTATTACTTAATTTATAAAGCGTTTTCCATAATTTAATTAGCTAAACCAACAAAAATAATCATTAAAAAAGACAAAGATCATAAAAAGGAGAAGAATGGAAAAACCTAAACGAAAAACAATTCCCTGAATTTTGGTAGATATTCTCCTCCCAGTAATGACCTCAATGACATGCAATAAAAGATGCCCACCGTCAAGCGGTAGAATCGGAAAAAGGTTAATAAGCCCAACACTTATTGAAAGAAAAGCTGCCAAATTCAACAAAGAGATAAAACCTGTCTCGCTCACTTTCCAAGCAATTTTAACGGTTTTAGAAGGTCCACTTAGCCGACAACGATCCTCTTTTCCTCCTATTAAACGACTCATAAAAAGAACAGTTTGAGTGGCGATAAACACAGTACGGTCTGACGCTTCTCTTACAGCTGTTACAAAACCATAGCGAATATGTTTTATATAAGTTGGATCTAAATGTGCTGGATTATTTAAATCAACAGGAACACCTACACCTATCATAGCACTTCGTGTTCGATTACCAAATCCATCATCTCGCTCAACGACTTTCGGGGTAATCATCGTTGTAAAGACTCGCCCCATGCGTTCTATTTTAAACTCTATGGGTTCTCTTCCATGAAAAGCTACATAATTCATCAAATCTTCAAAGCTTTCAACCCGTCGTCCATCCATTTCAACAAAACGATCACCTAATTCCAAACCGGATTGAAGAGCAGGGCTATCTTTTACCAAAGAACCAACAACGGGCTCAATGGCTACACGACCATAGATAAAGAAAAAAAATGTTAGAATAACAACAGTAAAAAGGGCATTGAAGAAAGGACCGGCAAAAACAGTTGCTGCTTTTTTCCAAGCATGCGCACTAGCAAATGAACCATCAACAATCAGAGATGATTGGAATGATTCCGTATCGATTTTTTCCTCATCCCCAACAAATTTTACATAACCTCCTAAGGGGATAAGTGCTAAACGCCACTTCGTGCCATGCTTATCTGTATAACTCGCTATTTCTGGTCCAAATCCAAGCGAAAAAATTAACGCCTTAATACCACACCACCGACCAATGAGATAATGCCCAAATTCGTGCACAAAAATGATAATCATAATGATGAAAAGAATACTCAAACTTCTTAAAAGAAAATCACCCATAGTGACGATATGATTTAAAAGTTCCAAACGATCTTCTCCCAATTAGATCATACTAAAAAGATTAAAAGGCGCATCCATATCAGACATAAATGAACCAATTAAATAAAGAAGAAAAGCTGCCCCTACCAATCCATCTATACGATCCATAAAACCACCATGTCCAGGCAATAAAGAACTAGAATCTTTAACAGAAAACCGTCTTTTGAGCCACGATTGCCCTAAATCACTCAATTGTGAAACAATTGATAAAACAAGTGTAAGGAGTGGCACAAAAAAACTAGCTAAATTTATATCAAAAAATCCAAAAGCAACCCATATACCACCGAAAACTCCGACAAATGTACCACCAAGTGCTCCTGACCATGTTTTATTAGGAGAAAATTGTGGTGCTAATTTAGGGCCCCCTAATGCACGTCCGATAAAATAACCACCAATATCTGTTCCCCACACTATCGTAAATAAGAAAATAACAACTTGGAACCCCAACATTTCATGATCCCGTAGAAAGCATAAAGCAACAACAGGAAAAGATGCATATAAAAAACCACAAAAAACCCAACCACTCTTTTTTATAGATATAATAGCCAACACCGCAGCCAAAACGATTAAAACACAAAAAATCAACGGAGCAGATACACTCAACACTAAAAAAAAGCCAAAGATCAAGTAAAAGATACTTGCTAATATTTTTTGTAAAACACACCACTTCTCTTTAGTAATACTCATCCACTCATAAAGAACAAAACCGCCAATACACCATACAAATAAAAAAAAGAAGTTTCCTCCCAACCATGTTAGATACAACGCAATAACGCCAAAAACAAAAGCTGTCAGAATACGATAAACCAAATTAGACAAAACAACATCCAAACAATAAAAATAGAAAATACAAGCCCTGAAATTAACGCAAGAAAAATTCCCCTACGCAGTGTTTTTATCTCATACCTGTATAATTTCTCTTATAATTTATCATAAATAATTCAGTCTACTAAGATAGCGCTTATGAGACTAATAATCAATGAAAACAGCTTCAAAAATCTCAGTCAAGATTAATCCTAAATATTTTTTTAATATTTTCTCAAATATAAAATGAAAAAGCAGCTACCTCTGCCCCATACAAATTAACTAATATAGGTTTCGTATAAAAACACTTTTCTATCAACTATTCGTCATTAAAAAACGAATTACGCCACATAACATCTGCTTGATCGATCATACCCACATGTTTTATAATGAGAAATAAGAGAAAGGTTAGGCTTAATATTCTTTCCCCAACCTTCATCTTAGAATATTTGAATAATTTCTAATAATGCTTTCATTATGCAGTTTAACAAAGACGTACTCAACTAAAAGCCCACACTATGCTGTTAAATAGTGTCTTCCAGCAAAGGGCATGATTTACCACGCAGATTAAAAAATTTAAACATCTGCCCTTTCAAATCAGTCTCTCCCATATCAAAATGATAGAATACCTTCCTGCATCACACCTTGCTATCACAGAACACACCACCCCTCCTATTATCCCTAGAAACAATTTACAGGCTTGGGAGTGTAACATCCTTTTTCTAGCGACAAAACCGTCTTAAACGTGCATAATTTCAGATTCCTTTACGGCTAAAATTTTATCAATATCAGCAATAGTTTCATCTGTGAGTTTTTGAACTTTTTCAGACAAACTATGGGCTTCATCTTGTCCAATTTCACCATCTTTTTCTAACTTTTTCAAATTGTCCAAACCATCCCGACGGACATGACGTGTAGCAACACGCGCTTGCTCTGCATAGTGATGCGCAATTTTTACAAGTTCTTTACGGCGCTCTTCATTCAACTCAGGCAAAGGAATACGTAGATTCGTACCATCAGTTATGGGATTTAAACCAAGACCAGAATCGCGAATAGCGCGCTCTACAGCTCCGACCATCGTTTTATCCCATACAGAAACAGAAAGCATCCGAGGTTCGGGAACAGAAATATTAGCAACCTGATTTATATGCACAACAGAACCATAAGATTCAACGGTCAACGGCTCTAATAAACTGGCCGATGCACGTCCAGTCCGCAAACCACCTAATTCATGTTTAAAAGCCGTAATGGCACCATCCATGCGACGTTTCAGATCATCCATAATTGATGTAACATTCATATTTCTGTCTCCTTCAATTGTCCTTTGAAGCTTACCCTTATTCCGATACTATTGTAAAGCGTCCTGTTCCATTCAAGACCTTAGCCAAACCGCCTTTTTCATGAATGGAATACACAATAATCGGTACATTGTTCTCACGTGCTAAAGTGACCGCCGTTGAATCCATAACAGATAATCCCCATTGCAAAACTTCAACATGTGTTAATTGGTCAAAACGCTTAGCCGTAGGGTCTATTTTTGGATCTGCTGAATAAATACCATCAACTTGTGTTCCTTTAAGAAGGACATCCGCACCAATTTCTGCTGCACGTAAAGTAGCAGCAGAATCAGTGGTAAAAAATGGATTTCCTGTACCACCTGCAAAAATAACAACTTTTCCCTGATTCATATAAGCTATTGCTTTACGTTGCGAGAAACTTTCACAAATTTGTGGCATAGCAATCGCAGAGAGTACAACAGTTTCAACCCCTAATTTTGTCAAAGATGTTCGCAATGCTAAAGAGTTAATAGCAGTTGCAAGCATTCCCATATGATCACCTGTCACTCGGTCCCCACCATGCGAAGCAACAGCAACGCCACGAAAAATATTTCCCCCACCGATAACAACCGCAACTTCTATCCCCATTGTGCGCACTTCTGCAATATCAGCGGCAATACGGTCTACAACAGAAACATCAATGCCAAAATTCTGCCCTCCCATAAGAGCTTCACCAGAAGCCTTTAAAAGAATACGTTTATACGGAAGTGCTAATGCCATTAATAATCTCCCCAAAAGCCTATTTACTTTTTGCTTTTGACATCACGAAGGGCACCACTTTTTTCACGTGACGCCCTCTCAACAATTACATTGTTCCCCTCAGAGATTCTACAACCAACGATATGACTTTAAATCTCTGTTCAAGAGTTTGCAATAACTAGCCTTTTACAGCAGCAGCAACCTCTGCAGCAAAATCAGACTCCTCTTTTTCCACACCTTCACCTAATGCAAAACGAATAAAGCCTGTAATTTTTGCTGGAGCACCAATTGATTTCTCAGCATCCTTTAAAGCGGCCTCAACAGTTATATCAGGATTCATAACAAAAGCTTGAGAAAGCAAAACAACCTCTTCAAAAAACTTACGCATACGTCCTTCTACCATTTTTTCAATGATATTTTCAGGTTTTCCAGACTGACGTGCTTGATCTGAAAAAATTGCTTTTTCACGCTCAACAGCAGCAGCATCAACATCTTGAGCTGTAAGTGCTAATGGATTGGTTGCCGCAATATGCATCGCGACCTGCCGACCAAAAGCAAGAGCAGCTTCCTTATTTCCTGTTGTTTCAATCGCAACCAAAACACCAAGTTTTCCAAGCCCATCAGCCACACTATTGTGTATATAAGTCGCAACAACACCATTCTCAACAGACAATTTAGCGGAACGACGAAATGTCATATTTTCGCCAATTGTACCAATTGCATCTTTAATCGTAAGCTCTACAGTCTTCTCAGAGCCTGGATAAAGAGAAACAGAAACAGATTCAACATCCCCTGGCGTATCTAAGGCAGCAGTTGCTACTTTACGCACAATGTCTTGGAATCCATCATTGCGTGCAACAAAATCTGTTTCAGAATTAATCTCAACCAAAACTGCATGTGAATCTTTTGATACGACTCCGATTAATCCCTCAGCTGCTGTACGACCAGCCTTTTTATCTGCTTTAGCTATTCCTTTTTTACGAAGCCAATCAACAGCAGCTTCCATATCACCATTGGTCTCTGCTAGAGCGGCTTTACAGTCCATCATACCAGCGCCAGATAGTTCTCGAAGTTCTTTTACTTGTGCAGCAGTAATGCTCATATTTGCCTCTTTATTTTGTAACAGTGAAAGCGTGCAAAATCCCTCTGCACGCCTATAACTTCTTTTTTAGACAATAAAAGTACCTTAATTAGGCGTTTTATATTATTCAGAAACTTCTGAAACTGCATTTTCTTCCAAAATAGGCTCCACAGGTGCATCAACTTGAGCTCCTAAATCGATACCCATTGCTCCTTGCTGGCGTGCAATACCATCAAGAGCTGCACGGGCAAAAAGATCGCAATAAAGAGAAATTGCACGTGAAGCATCGTCATTACCTGGTATTGGATGTGTTACGTCATCGGGATCACAATTGGTATCAATAATAGCAATCACTGGAATACCTAAACGTTTTGCTTCTTGGAGTGCAATATTTTCTTTATTCGTATCGATAACAAAGATAAGATCTGGAACAGAACCCATATCTTTAATACCACCAAGCGCACGATTAAGCTTTTCACGATCACGTTCAAGATTTAAACGTTCCTTTTTGGTAAAGCCTTGCGCTTCAGCAGCAAGAATTTTATCAAGCTTCCGCAAACGATGGATCGAATTGGAAATCGTTTTCCAGTTTGTGAGCATGCCGCCAAGCCAACGTGCATTAACGTAATACTGGGCGGAACGATTCGCCGCATCTGCGATAATGTCAGATGCTTGCCGTTTCGTACCAACAAAGAGAATACGACCACCACGCGCTACAGTATCTGAAACAAGTTTAAGCGCTTGGTGTAAAAGTGGAACGGTCTGAGCAAGGTCAATAATATGGATATTATTACGCTGACCATAAATATAGGGAGTCATTTTGGGATTCCAGCGATGAGTCTGGTGACCAAAATGCACACCGGCTTCTAAAAGCTGGTGCATAGTAAAATCGGGTAGTGCCATAAATCTTATCCTTTCCGGTTCAACCTCCGCGGAAAAAGCAGAAAGACCTGCTACCGGCGGATGCTTGCTAGAATTTTCTCACAGATCATTTGCAAACACCCAGACTCCGCGTGTGGAATAGCGCAAACATACTAATATTTGATTCTTTTTCAAGTTATTTTCTTTAATCATTTAATATTTGCATTTTCACATTGATTAAGATCTTTTCCAAGTTCCAAGAATTCGAGACTGTTCAATTTTGCACGCACTGAAAAAGTTCCATAATCTATATGAAGATCACGCATGACACCATTCTCATGTAAGAGAAAACTGCTACGATAAACCGGCAAACCATCTTTATTTTCTCCATCATCAAAATAAGAAATTGTAACAGGCCAATATTCTTCTTCATCCAATTTTCTTACTTTTTCCGTTTCGCTATCAGATAAAAGCGTCTTCTTTTCCCCTATGACGATACTTTCTTTTATAACTTTATCTGCTTTATTTGTCCCATCAAATACAGTAACATTGTAAAAATGATCTCCTGCTTTTGCATGGCGGATAATATTTTTTAGTTGCATTATTGGAAATTCAGCCATTGCAAGCTTATACTCTTTTTCCTTTGGCTTTTTTAAGGTAACTGTAATACCATCTTGAGTACGCTCCGCAACCCCCTCGGCACGATGCACAACCTCTTCTCCCTCTTGATCTGTGATATTAAAACGAAATGTACGGCTGTCTCCTGTCTCATAACTCGTCGTCTGTTGATCCGTCAAACGTACTGGCATATCTTCAATGTGAACACGGCTAATGAAACGAAAACGTGTGCTATAGCCTTGGCATGCCGAACCAGTAAGCTCGTAAACCATTCGTCCTGACATCGCAGAAATTGTCATTTCATGAGAAACACTATCGAGATGAAAATCATAAATTGCTCGATGAGGCACAATAAAAATGGGCTCTTCAGCTCTCGCAGTACATAAAAAAACAATATATAAAATTATTATAAATAATGATCTAATCATTCCCAACTTCCGAACTTTATCCCCGTTGCATAACATCATACAATAAGGCAAAAAAGGCTAATTTCTCAATTAACCACACATTTTCTTAAATCAAAAAATAGATTATGCAATGAATATATTATAGAGCAGCTATGGAGTTAACATTATGACCAATATGATTGAAAAAAACTTAGAGAAGTTCGGAATCACTCTTCCTGAAGTAATCTCCCCCCTTGCCAATTACATCACCACTTCACAAAGTGGCAATCAACTCTTTATTTCTGGACAACTCCCTCTTATTAATGGAAAACCAATAGCCATCGGTAAAGTTGGTGCAACTGTGAATACCGAACAAGCCCAAAAAGCATCCGAAGCTTGCGCTCTCAATATTCTCGCGCAACTCAAGGCAACTCTGGGTGACTTAAATAAAATAAAACGTGTGGTAAAAATTACTGTTTTTGTGGCTGTAGATTCTCATTTTACCGATATTCCTTTTGTTGCCAATGGAGCTTCTAATTTATTCGTCAATATCCTTGGTGAAATTGGAAAACACGCCCGTTCTGCTATTGGTGTTACCTCTCTTCCTATGGATGTTCCTGTAGAAGTTGAAGCCATCATAGAAATCTAAACCTTCATTAAGACAGTGCACCATCCTAAATATAACTGAAGTCAAAATACTTCTTTGTCTTACACTCTGATAAACCTTGCATTTTTTCGTTTTTAAATTAGAATCTTAAAATTACAATAAAAGGAAATATTTGTATGAAACAAGCTTACGACAATAACAATATTTTTGCTAAATTGATTCGCAATGAAATCCCTTCTGTTCGTGTCTACGAAGATGATGATGTTATTGGATTTATGGATATCATGCCACAGGCACCAGGTCATACGCTAGTCATTCCTAAAAAAGGCTCAAGAAACTTACTTGATGCGGATACTGAAACATTATTTCCTGTTATTAAAGCTGTTCAAAAAATTGCAAATGCCGTCAAAAAAGCCTTTCAGGCAGATGGCATAACTGTCATGCAATTTAATGAAGCAGCTAGTCAACAAACCGTTTATCACCTCCATTTTCATATTATACCACGTATGGAGGGAATAGAACTTACCCCTCATAATGATATGATAACGCCTACAGAAATACTTGAAGAGAATGCAAAAAAAATCCGTGCTGCCTTATAACACACTCTTAAGTTGTTGAGCTTTTTTTTCCTACACGTTTTTTTGTAAAATTTTCCATTTTACTTTTCTTTGAACTTACAGATATATCGGAAGATGAAATTTCTAACTGTAAGCTTTCTTTTTTACCATTTGATTTTTGTGTCAATACGCGAACGGTACCACCATTGCGTAACTTTCCAAATAAAATTTCATCAGCTAATGGCTTTTTAATATATTCTTGTATAACACGCCCTAATGGGCGTGCTCCCATCTGAGAATCATATCCTTTATTGGAAAGCCATAAAGTTGCTGAAGGGCTTAATTCAAAACAAATTCCCCGATCAGCTAATTGTGCTTCAAGCTGAAAAATAAATTTTTGCACTATCTGATTGATGATTAAATGAGATAAAGGTGCAAACGGAATAATTGCATCTAACCGATTACGAAATTCTGGTGTAAATAACCGATTGATTGCTTCTATATCCTCACCATCACGATGTACTTTCCCAAATCCAATAGCTGATTTTGCCATATCTGAAGCACCCGCATTGGTCGTCATAATCAAAATAACATTGCGGAAATCAATTTTCTTACCATTATGGTCTGTTAATCTACCATAATCCATTACCTGCAATAAAATATTAAATAACTCTGGATGCGCTTTCTCAATCTCATCTAGCAATAGAACTGCGTGAGGTTTCTGATCAACGGCATCTGTAAGGAGACCTCCTTGATCAAACCCTATATAACCTGGAGGTGCTCCGATTAAACGTGCTATCGTATGCCGTTCCATATATTCTGACATATCAAAACGCAATAATTCAATGCCTAAAGATGATGCAAGCTGTTTTGCAACTTCAGTTTTTCCTACACCTGTTGGTCCTGAAAATAAATAACTTCCTATTGGTTTATCCGGTTCGCGTAAACCTGCTCGCGCCAATTTTATGGATGAAACTAAGACGGAAATTGCCTGATCTTGACCATAAACAACATGTTTGAGTTCTCTTTCAAGCTTACTCAGTATCTTCTGATCATTCCGAGAAACTGTTTTTGGTGGAATTCTTGCAATTGTAGCAACAGTCGCTTCAATTTCTTTAACACCTATACTCTTCTTGCGTTGTTTTTGTGGCAAAAGCTTTTGCGCTGCGCCACTTTCATCAATAATATCAATTGCTTTGTCAGGTAACCTACGATCAATTATATAACGTGAAGATAATTCTACAGATGCCTTCATCGCCTGATCTGTATATTTAATCTGATGAAAATCTTCAAAGTAAGGCTTCATCCCTTGCAAAATCTTAATCGCATCTGTAACAGAAGGTTCATTAATATCAATCTTCTGAAAACGACGCTCTAAAGCACGATCTTGTTCAAAGAATTTGCGATATTCTCTATAAGTCGTCGAACCAATACATCGCATAGTTCCAGAAGATAATACAGGTTTCAAAAGATTTGCTGCATCCATATTTCCCCCTAATGTCGCTCCTGCTCCAATTAAGGTATGAATTTCATCAATAAATAAAATAGCATCTGGATACAGCTCAAACTCTTTAATAACTTGCTTTAAGCGTTCTTCAAAATCACCGCGATAACGTGTACCTGCAACAAGTCCCCCCATATCAAGAGAAAATATTGTTGCATTTGATAAAACTTCAGGTACTTGCCCATCAACAATGCGTTTTGCCAATCCCTCAATTATAGCGGTTTTCCCCACTCCAGGATCACCAACCAAAAGCGGATTGTTTTTCGACCTTCGACATAAAATCTGAATCATGCGTGAAATTTCTATTTCACGGCCAATTAATAAATCAATTTTTCCATTACGTGCTTTACAATTGAGATCAACACAATAATTCGTTAAAGCACTTGTTCCTCTTTCACCATTATCCGAAATCTGCTGATCTAATTGCTCTTCAAGTCCTTCAAGTAACATGGATAACCCATCATCACGCGTGACACCCTGTGAAATAAAACGTACAGCATCATAGCGTGTCATTCCCATCTCTTGAAGAAAATATGCTGCATGGCTTTCACGTTCAGAAAAAATTGCAACAAGAACATTTGCCCCCGATACTTCATCTTTTCCAGCCGATTGTGCATGAATCACCGCACGTTGGATAACACGCTGGAAAAAAGCTGTAGGCTTTGTATCCTCATCAGCTCTAATCTGTTCATCTAACTCTGAGCGAAGATAATTGGTTAAGCGCTCTCGCAATTCCTCCACATCTACTTGGCAAGCCTGAATAACGGAATTTGCATCGGCATCATCTAACAGCGCAAGTAGAAGATGCTCTAATGTTGCATATTCATGCCGTGCTTGAGTAGCAATTGTTAATGCACGATGTAAAACCTCTTCAAGACTAGGTGTAAAAGATGGCATAGCTCCTCACTTCCATTCCATTACACATTGTAACGGATGTTCATTTTGACGCGCACATTCTCTCACTTGTAATATTTTCATTTCAGCGACTTCATAAGTATAAGTCCCACATTCTCCTATCCCATTGTGATGAACATTTAACATTATCCGCGTTGCCTCTTCGAAACTTTTTTTAAAAAAGTTCTTCAAAACAAAAACAACAAAATCCATAGGTGTGTAATCATCATTAAGCAAAAAAACTCGACATAATTTAGGTTTTTCGAGTTTTTCTCTAGCCTTAGGCATTATAACCGCACCATGCCTACCTTCATCCCAATTCTTGCCCTTTTCATTATGCATAATATGAGCTATAGAGTTTATTATGAGCGTCTGTCCCATTATCGTTTTCCATGCAGCACATTTTTTATTAATTTTAAATTCTTTCATAACTATTGCAATACCTGTTTGTATTAGAAAAAAATTTCCCTCTATGGTTAGACTTCAATCACTCACTCATAAAATAACTTCTGTAAACAAATTAGTAATACCATTCGTCTAAATTGCATCAACAAATTACAGAAAAGGAAGCTTTATAGAAGTTTTTCAGGATAAATGGAGAAATAGGATACTGCAAGTGTATATTAATTATCAAAAAATTATGCGCTACTGTAAAACAATAGCAATTTCTTTTGTTGTGTTAGCTTTTTCTTACTGTTGGGCATCAGCCACACCTCAAGGCGCCTATCCTGATAAGTATGCAGCTATTGTTATAGATGCTACTACGGGAAAAACTCTATTTCAAGCCAATGCAACACTGAAACGTTATCCTGCTTCTTTAACAAAAATGATGACATTGTACTTACTCTTTGAAGCTATGCAGATGCGTCGTGTGACACCCAATACACCAATTCCTGTTTCACATTATGCAGCAATGCGTCCACCGACAAAAATTGGGTTTAAAGCAGGCCAAACAATTTCTGCAGAATCAGCAGCTAAAGCACTCATTACAAGATCTGCAAATGATGTTGCTGCTGCCATTGCAGAATATCTTGGAGGTAGTGAAAAAAAATTCGCTCAAATGATGACAGCAAAAGCTCATAAACTTGGCATGAAACATACACATTTCGCAAATGCTTCAGGACTTCCGGATGTGCGCAATTATTCTACAGCACGAGATATAGCGACTTTGTCCTTAGCTTTACGTAAACATTTTCCCAAACAATATAAATTGTTCAAAACAAAAAGTTTTAATTTCCGTGGACATAAAATTAACAGCCACAATAAACTTGTTAAAATAATGAAAGGTGTCGATGGAATTAAAACAGGATACACACAAATGTCAGGTTCTAATTTAGCAACTTCGATGCGTCTTGAGGGGCGCTCTATTGTCGCTGTTGTTATGGGAGGAAAATCATCTACTGCACGTGACGAGCATATGGCTAGCTTATTGAATCAATATTTGCCCAAAGCAAGCCAAATGAAAAGTGGTGAACGTTTAATAGCTTCTGTACGCTATCACTTACCCACTGGCGCCAATACTCCTATACCAACCATTAAAGATGATTTAAGTAATTTTGACGATGAAATTTCGACTATGTTGACAGCATTTGCAGAACAACCTAAAAACTCCAACATCGCAATAACGGCTGTAAATAAGGTAATTATACCAATACCGAACCCTCAAAAAACTATACCGGTTAAGACTCATAAAATTGTAACAGCCTCTTTGTCCGAAAATGCCGGATGGGCTATCCAAATAGGTTCTCTTCCTAGTGAAGAACAAGCAAAAACTCTACTTTTAAAAGCAAAAAATATAGCTTTTTCTACTTTAAAGCACGCATCTTCACATATGCAACTGTTTGAAAAAAATGGGCAGCGTTATTACCGGGCGCGCTTTACAGGGTTTCAATCAAAAAAAGCTGCATTTGATGCTTGTTCTACATTAAAGAAAGCAAATTTTAACTGCTATACTGTAGCCTACTAAAAAATTTTGAATTCTGCGTTAAGGATAGTATTATGACAGATAATGCTTTTGCTTCATTCCATAAAAAAGAAATTTTATTGAAGCAATCATCCCTCCTTTCATTGCGTTCTCTTCACGATGCTGCTGCAAAACTTACTGGTTTAAAATATAATTCGACTGCATTAGATACACAATCTCTTGTTAACCTTCTCATTTGCCAAACAATGCGCAACCGTCGTCTCATAATGCCTCCTGTACGCATTCATTTACGCGTTGCGAGCCAAACTGGTAATGTGCCTATTAAAATCCGTCTAGGAGCAACAAATATTTAATTCTACAGACCATCTCTAAAAAACTATTTTATTATTAACCATTATCTATAGCCTTAGAAAACCCTTTGATAAACATACTTTTTTCTTAAATTGTGGAATTGTTTTGACAGCTTTTCCAACTATCCAATATCTCCAAGCCTTCAATAAAACCATTGTTAAGAACATAAAAAACATCCAATATTTTTCCACTTTTGGATTTAATATAAAAAATTATCCTTGATATCTTTTTGGAAAAATGAATAGCTTCATTCGATGAAAGCTTATCATTTTAGGAATTATTCTAAACGTTCAATAAAGAAAGTCCCTCTTACTAATGCTCCCCTGACAACATAAACGCTGTAAAAAATAATCTCACTCCTCTTACTTGCATTTCTTTCAACAGACAAAGCAAATTGGAAAATAAAAATACTACCGATGAAAAAACGTAAAAGAAATTATCAGATTAAATATTATGATAACGATTTCCATAAGATTTTAATTTATAATTATAATTTATTTTTTGCATATTGAATAAGAGATTTTCGTAAAATTCTCTTATTTTCCTTCTTATATTGAATCAGTCAAAATCGTCCGCCTGCTCATCACGAGAAAGATTGGCATATAAACTATTTAAAAAAGGAATCAAATATCCCTTATGAATTATTTCAAGTACGAGGATCTTTTGTAACATTGAACGTTGAAAAAAGGATGATAGTGCTGGTTTTCTCCCTTTATAAATAAAGATGCTAATACTCTATAGATTTTATACCATTCATGGAATGACTTACATTATACTACTCATATTCAAGATGCTGATTTATAAAGATAATTCATTATTTTGCATGTTAGATGATAATCTCGAATATCGTAAGATTCTCTCATTTGAAACTTGTTTATGTTGAATTAATAAAAACCGTTCTCTTGCATGTTATGGGCGAGATTAGTGTGTGGCGTAAAACTGTACCCAAAATACTCAAAATACCTATAATGAACCATTTCAAATGCTAAGGGCTTTGATCCCTGTACGGGGGGGCTTGGCAAAGTGTGCAATCATGCCCAGCGTACTCTTTTTATTAAGCATAAAGATGGGACAGCTCAATGGATTTACCGTTATTATATCATTCACGGGTGCCATCGCGAAATGAGCTTAGGAGCATTGAGAGATATTTTTTAAACGAACTCACGAACAAGTAACACGATAATGTTCTATTGTGTGCATTCTATTCTCATGAAAATTTTTATAAATATTTCCTAATGTATACGTTATTATTTATTTTAATTTTTTTGTCGGTACAGAATTTATAAATAAAAAAGATATTCCCAATATATCTTTAATTATTGTAAATTAGTGTTTCTTTTCAAGATATTTTTTACCATATAGGTAGCAAAAAACTTCACTTTTAAAAAATTAAAATCTTTAAAAATCTCTCTTTATCATAATTATTCAGATTTAAAATAAATTTTCCTTGGATACTCAGGTATAATCTTCCATTACTTAAAAGATATGGCTATGGAAACTTTTTAAAACCATAAAACCCAGCTAAAAAATAATGGTAAATTGATCACTAATTTTACTTTACGCTTTTTTATTTTTTCCATTTTAGGACAAATCAAACATATATCAACAATACACTCTCTCCAAACTTGCATCAACAGCTACTATTCGTTAAGAAAGCACTGAGCCATCTCAAATTTATTTTAAGCATGCTGCTGAATTAATTTGGAGTTTTGATTTATAAGGAACAAAAAACATAAGCTTTATCAGGAAATACGATTCTTCTCCAAAACGTCCAGTTATGGATTGAAAAATGTTCTAGCTCTTAACAAGATATTGCATTGACTGCAAGACCACCTTTACTTGTCTCTTTATAGCGTTCACTCATATCATGACCAGTCTGGCGCATTGTTTCTATACAAGCATCAAGAGAAACAAAATGATCTCCATTACCATATAATGCAAGAGAAGAAGCCGTTACCGCCTTAACAGCTCCCATTGCATTACGCTCAATACAAGGAACTTGTACAAGACCTGCAACAGGATCACATGTCATTCCCAAATGATGTTCAAGCGCAATTTCTGCCGCATTTTCAATTTGAGCTGGTGTTCCACCTAATGCTGCGGTCAACCCTGCTGCGGCCATTGAAGATGCCGTTCCAACTTCACCTTGACACCCAACTTCTGCACCAGAAATAGAGGCATTATGTTTGATAACACCGCCTATAGCTGCTGCCGTTAATAGAAAATTATGTATTCCCTCTCGATCTGAATCATCATTAAATTGAAGATAATAACGCAAAACGGCTGGGACAACACCAGCTGCGCCATTTGTTGGTGCTGTAACAACACGACCACCTGCTGCATTTTCCTCATTGACTGCTATAGCATATACCGAAAGCCAATCATTTGCCCAAAGTGGATAATTGTGATTTTTCCTTTGATTTTCCAAAAGCGTTTCATGCAGCTTTTTAGCACGCCTTAGAACACGCAATCCACCAGGCAACTCACCTTCTTGTGAAAGACCTCTATCAATGCAATTTGTCATCGCTGAAAAAATTTCATCAAGCCCTACATCAAGAGAAGAACGCTCTATCTTTGTTTCTTCATTTAAGCGCTTCATTTCAGCAATTGAAAGTCCTGATTTTTCTGCCATTGATAACATTGTACAAGCAGAATCGAATGGATATGGTACCTCAAATGCTTCTGGTTGTATATTATCATTCATATGGCTTAATTCATCCTCAGTCACAACAAAGCCACCACCGATAGAATAATAAATCTGCCGCAACAGAACATTCCCATCAGTATTAAGTCCTTCAAAGGCTAGTCCATTTGTATGTCCAGGGAGGATTTGCTTTCGTTCAAAAATAAGATCACATTGCACATCAAACTGATAAGCGGGATGGCCTTCTGGTTGCACTTTTTTTTCACGTATAACTTTTTCTAACAGAAACCCCATGCTATCAGGATCAACAGTAGAAGCTTTTTCTCCTAAAAGTCCTAATATGATAGCCCTATCTGTTGCATGACCAATACCCGTGAAAGCTAAAGAACCATAAAGATAAACACGTATACGAGAAACTTGAATATCAGACGACTGAGAAAAATCTCCTATCTTTTGCAAAAACATATTAGCAGCTGTCATCGGTCCCATCGTATGTGAGCTAGAAGGACCAATCCCAATTTTAAAAAGTTCAAAAACAGATAGAAACACGTATCACCTCAAAACTATAGTACAGCTTGAGCATATATGCTTTTTCATAACGTTTCTCCCGTTTAAAATCAAATTGCGAGATAAACTAAAAAAATAACAGCAATAAACACGAATGTCGCTCGTCTTGCTACCACCCAACACTTTCTTTCTATAGTGTTTTCCATTAGCCAACCTTCAAAACGGGCAATGCCCCTAGAGTCACCACTCCTAATGTTCCAAGCGTAGTAAAATAAGTGTTAATATGCAATATTAAAATTCAATAAGGATGAGAAATCTTATCGGAAATATTTTTCATAATGCACTAAGTTCTTCAAAACGTATGCTTAATTGTATGAAATATTTTATGGGTATGTTTCAATGAAACGTACAAAGTTTTCTAACGATTCTCGTTCTGTCTCAAACTTGTTTTCTGGAGCACTCATATCGCGATAACCAAGTGCCATACCACAGATAATATGGCGATCAGAAGGAATAGATAAAAGCGTACGAATCTGTTTATGATAATCAGCAAAAGCAGCTTGAGGACAGGTATCTAATCCAAATCCACGTGCAGCTAACATAATGGTCTGCATAAACATACCCAAATCAAGCCAACTCCCCATTTCCATGTCGTGATCCATTGTAAATAAGAGTCCTACAGGTGCATCAAAAAATAAAAAATTTCGCGCCTTTTGATGAAGTATTTTTTCTTTATCTCCTTTTTGAATTCCAAGACTCTGATAAAGATCCAAACCAACTTTTCGACGCCTTGAAATATAAGGCTCACGCCACTGACGTGGATAATAACTATATTCACGCTCTCCTTTTACACCTGAAAGCACAAGTTGTGAAAGCTCTTGCCCTACTTTCTGTAATACACTTCCTGTAAGCACAATCACTTGCCATGGCTGAATATTTGTTCCAGATGGTGCACGTGCTGCAAGTTTTAAGATTTCTTTGATTGTTTCCAAACTAACTGGCTGATCAGTAAAAGCGCGAATTGACTTTCGTGACAAAATAGATTGAAAAACACTCATAGGAGAAACTGTCATTGTTTTTACTTTCTTTATGAAAAATAATTTTTTCTTATCAAGGACAATATACTGCGAAAATACCTTTGCAGCTTTTTCAAACACTCTATTTCTTTAAATGACTTACACATTTCACGCAGTGTTAAATATCCCCCTTAGAGATAGTATAACCTATCCCTTTTAAGAGAAAGAAAATTGTCTAAAAGTAGACAAAATAAATTTTATAATCAATGACTAACCCCCAACTCCGCTAAGCTCTCAAAAAAACTCTCCTCAATTCTTTCTAAATCCTGTAGAAGATCATCAACATCATGCTGCATCTGCTTTAAATCAGCTCGTTTTTTATGAATTCCTGCAATTAATTTCTTAAGCTTTTTCTCATCATCTGGTGGTTTTCCAACTATTGTCAACATATCAGATATTTCAGACAACGAAAATTTAACTCTTTTAGCACGCAGTATTTGCTTTAACTTATGACGATCCGTTTGTGTATAAAGCCGTGTACTTCCACGCCGAAAAGGACTAAGAAGTCCCTCTTCTTCATAATAACGCAAAGTTCGAGCTGTTATTGAAAACTCACGTGTTAATTTTCCAATTGAATAATATTCGTACATTTTATCATTCTGTCTGCATAGATCACATTGTTATAAGAAATGTGTCTATTTTTTATAAAAAACTTAGTAAGCACCCTAATCTCTACTTTCCTGCATTCTAATTTATAAGAAAATACATTCTTATCATACAAGCATTGTATAGTAGAGAATCAATTATTTTTTAGATTACAGAAAAGACTATTGACCTTTCATGATAAGTCCTTTTAAATCTTTATAGAAGATATCAATCAAAAATTTTCCTAAAATTCAAAATCAATCATTATTTGATTTGTAGATAATCACTCTTTTCCTTGAATATGGCTTTTGAGTTTTACATATTTTGGAAAAATTCTATACTGCTTTTAGAAATTAAGAAACTTTAAAATAAAGTAACAAAAAAGATAAACATCATTACAAAATAATAAGCTACTAAAGACGTTCCAAATAACTGTCGCCTTATAATTTTTGACATTTTCAAGAAAATACGCAACTTCTGCATTTTGAGATAAAAAAACGTCTGAACTTTCTATTCAGACGTTTTTATATTATGTGATGTTGTATTTAAATTATTCAGCAACGGCCCCAGTTGTCATATTTGTCAACATAGCCTTAGCCACTTCGTTATTACTAGACTTACGCTGCTCATCTACAATCAAATCATCACGAACCGCAGCAATACGACGGATTTGAGAAATCGTACCACCTGTACCTGCTGGAATAAGACGACCGACAATAACGTTCTCTTTAAGTCCTTGCAAAGTATCAATTTTACCAGAAACTGCTGCTTCAGTAAGAACACGTGTTGTTTCCTGAAACGATGCCGCCGAAATGAAAGAAGGCGTTTGAAGAGAAGCTTTTGTAATTCCAAGAAGAATGGGATTACCAGATGCTGGTTTCTTCCCTTCTGCAATCAAATTATCATTGATTTCATCAAGTTCAATACGATCAACATTATCACCTGGAATATAACCAGAATCTCCAGATTCAGTAATTTCAACTTTTTGCAACATTTGACGAACAATCACTTCAATGTGCTTATCATTAATAAGAACTCCCTGTAAACGATAAACCTCCTGAATCTCATTAACAAGATAAGATGCCAAAGCTTCAACCCCCTTAATTGCCAAAATATCATGAGGTACTGGATTACCATCAAGGATATAATCTCCCTTTTCAATTTGATCGCCTTCTTGGAAGTGAAACAACTTACCTTTTGGAATCAAATATTCTACTGCCTCAAGAGTTTCATCATTTGGTTCAATAATGATACGACGTTTATTCTTATAACCACGGCCGAATCGAATCGTGCCACTTACTTCAGCAATAATCGCATGATCCTTTGGACGACGCGCTTCAAAAAGCTCAGCCACACGTGGTAAACCACCCGTAATATCTTTCGTCTTGGCACTTTCCATTGGCAAACGAGCAATAACATCACCAGCCTTAACATGAGCACCAAGCTCAACAGAAAGAATAGTTTCCACTGACATCATATAACGGGCTTCACCTCCCTTATACAATTTAGCAATGGATTCACCTTCTTTATCTGTGTGAATAATAATGGCTGGTTTAAGATCCGCACCACGTGGATTAGCGCGCCAATCAATCACTAAACGCTTCGTAATACCCGTAGATTCATCAGCTGTTTCAGTGACAGATAAACCATCAATCATATCTTCAAACCCCACATAACCTTCAACTTCCGTTAAAATTGGACGTGTATAAGGATCCCATTCTGCTATACGTTGGCCACGTTTAACCACATCACCATCATCAACAAAAATATGAGCACCATAGCTAACACGATGTACAACGCGCTCTTTTCCTAACTCATCCTTAATAAGGATAGCCATATTACGCCCCATAACAACCAATTGGCCTTCAGAGTTACGAACCACATTACGATTACGAATCTCCACCTTACCTTCATAAGATGCCTCTAAATACGATGAATCAACAACCTGCGCAGTTCCTCCTAAGTGGAAAGTACGCATAGTAAGCTGTGTTCCCGGCTCACCAATGGATTGAGCAGCAATAACACCAACGGCTTCTCCCTGATTAACAGGTGTTCCACGCGCCAAATCACGACCATAGCATTTTGCACAAACACCAAGACGTGTTTCACATGTTAAAGCAGAGCGAATTTGAACAGATTGAATCCCAGCTGCTTCAATCTTCGCAACATCAGCTTCCTCAATCATTGCTCCACCTTCAAGGATAACCTCTCCAGAGACAGGATGTAGAATATCAACAAGCGCTGTACGACCAAGAATTCTTTGCCCAATGGAGGCAACAATTTGTCCTGCATCAACAATCGGCTGCATGGTAAGCCCTTTTGCGGTACCACAATCAACTGCTGAAATAATAGCATCCTGTGCAACATCAACAAGACGCCGTGTTAAATAACCAGAGTTCGCCGTCTTTAACGCAGTATCAGCAAGTCCTTTACGTGCACCATGCGTGGAATTGAAGTACTCATTAACAGTTAGACCTTCTTTAAAATTTGAAATAATAGGCGTTTCAATAATTTCACCCGATGGTTTTGCCATTAATCCACGCATACCGGCCAATTGTCTCATCTGGTTAGCAGAACCACGAGCACCAGAGTGCGACATCATATAGATCGAATTCATCGGCCGTTGACGACCTGTTTTAGGATCAAAATCGACGGCTTGAATACGTTTCATCATTTCATCTGCAACGCGATCTGTACATTTACCCCAAGCATCTACAACCTTATTGTATTTTTCACCTTGTGTAATCAAACCATCATTATATTGCTGTTCGTACTCCTTAGCCAAAGCTTCTGTTTCTGCAACTAAACGAGACTTACTATCAGGAATAACCATATCATCCTTACCGAATGAAATTCCTGCACGACAAGCATAAGAAAAGCCAAGCTGCATAATACGGTCACAAAAAATAACCGTCTCTTTTTGTCCACAGTGCCGATAAACATGATCAATCATTTTAGAAATATTCTTTTTCGTCATCTCTTGATTGACAATATCAAATGAGATATCCGCACTTCTTGGCAAAAGCTCACCGATAATCAAACGACCAGGTGTCGTATCATAAAGTTTAGAAACTTCTTTTCCATCCTTCCCAATATTCTTAACACGGCCTTTAATCTTCGTATGAAGCGTTACAACCTTATTTTCCAAGGCATAATGAAGCTCACCTATATCAGAAAAGGCCATTCCTTCACCTGGTTCTTTTTCAGAAACAATTGAAAGATAATAAAGACCAAGAACCATATCCTGTGAGGGAACAATAATGGGAGCACCATTGGCCGGATGAAGAATATTATTGGTGGACATCATCAAAACACGGGCTTCAAGCTGTGCTTCAAGAGAAAGCGGAACGTGAACCGCCATCTGATCACCATCAAAATCTGCATTAAAAGCAGTACACACCAGTGGATGAAGTTGAATAGCTTTGCCTTCAATTAAGATAGGTTCAAAAGCCTGAATCCCCAAACGGTGCAATGTTGGCGCACGGTTGAGTAAAACAGGGTGTTCACGAATAACCTCATCCAAGATATCCCAAACTTCTGGATGTTCTTTTTCAACAAGCTTCTTTGCCTGCTTTACCGTTGATGAATAGCCTTTTGCATCAAGCCGCGCATAAATAAAAGGCTTAAATAATTCAAGAGCCATTTTTTTAGGAAGACCACATTGATGCAATTTTAATTCAGGACCCGTCACGATAACAGAACGCCCCGAGTAATCAACTCGCTTCCCAAGTAAGTTCTGACGAAACCGTCCTTGCTTGCCCTTCAACATATCTGATAGAGACTTGAGAGGACGTTTATTGGCTCCAGTAATCACACGCCCACGCCGTCCATTATCAAACAATGCATCAACAGCTTCTTGTACCATACGCTTTTCATTGCGCACGATAATTCCAGGAGCACGCAATTCAATCAGCCGTTTCAAGCGGTTATTACGATTAATAACACGCCGATAAAGATCATTCAGATCTGATGTCGCAAAACGCCCACCATCAAGCGGAACCAATGGACGCAAATCCGGTGGAATAACCGGAATTGTTTTCATTATCATCCACTCTGGCTTATTTCCAGATTCAAGAAAATTTTCAACGATTTTAAGTCGTTTAATCAATTTTTTCTGCTTTAACTCTGAAGTTGTTTCAGCTAATTCGAGACGCAAATCATTAGCGATTTTATCTAACTCCATACTAGCTAAAAGCTCGTAAATAGCTTCAGCGCCAATCATAGCTGTAAATTGATCTTCTCCGAACTCATCAATAGCAAGCATATATTCTTCTTCAGAAAGAAGCTGATGGAGCTTAAGAGATGTCAACCCTGGTTCGGTTACAATATAATTCTCAAAATAAAGAACCCGCTCAATATCTTTTAAAGTTAAATCTAAAAGTGTAGAAATACGACCTGGTAATGATTTAAGAAACCATATATGTGCAACAGGTGCCGCAAGTTCAATATGCCCCATACGCTCACGACGTACGCGCGAAAGAGTAACCTCTACACCGCATTTTTCACAAATAATGCCCTTATACTTCATGCGTTTATATTTGCCACATAGACACTCATAGTCCTTAATAGGGCCAAATATACGTGCACAAAAAAGACCATCACGTTCTGGTTTAAAAGTCCGATAATTAATAGTCTCAGGCTTCTTAATCTCACCATACGACCAGGACAAAATTTTCTCAGGACTCGCAATAGAAATACGAATAGAGTCAAATGTCTGCGCTGGCGCTTGAGGATTGAAAAGATTCATGACCTCGTGGTTCATGCTGTTCTCCTTCAAAGATTCTTAGAACCTGTTGTAATATCTCATTTATTTTATAACAGATCTTCTTTAAAAGACATTTACTTTTAAAAACGACCTGTATAGCCTTAATAAGGTTATTGAGCCTCTTAAAGTAATAAGAGCGCAGCCTTTTTCCAGTGCGCTCCTTGAATTATTACTCTGCCGTATCAGACAATGCCCGCTGTGCAATAAGTTCACGCGCATCATCAAGCTCCACATTAAGAGCAAGTGAGCGCATTTCTTTTACCAACACATTAAAGCTTTCGGGTATCCCTGCCTCAAATGTATCATCACCACGCACAATTGCCTCATAGACTTTTGTCCGCCCAGCCACATCATCTGATTTTACTGTTAGCATCTCCTGCAAAGTGTATGCAGCACCATAAGCTTCAAGTGCCCATACCTCCATTTCACCAAAACGCTGACCACCAAACTGTGCCTTACCTCCTAATGGCTGCTGCGTCACAAGTGAATAGGGACCTATAGAACGTGCATGAATCTTATCATCAACAAGGTGATGCAATTTCAACATGTAAATATATCCCACCGTTACTGGACGATCAAAAGGCTCCCCAGTACGACCATCATAAAGCGTAACCTGCCCTGAACTATCTAAGCCTGCGTCTTCCAGCATCATGTTAATATCAGACTCATGTGCTCCATCAAAAACAGGCGTTGCAATTGAAACCCCTTTTTTCATCTGTAATGCCAATTTGTAGAGGCTTTCATTATCATACTGACGGACTGGTTCATTATGATTATCATCAGGCATAAGATTTTCAATACGCTGACGCAGCGGCAATATATCCCCAGTCTCTTGATACAACTCTAACAAATCACCAATCTTCTTGCCCATCCCCGCACATGCCCAACCAAGGTGCGTCTCAAGAATTTGTCCAACATTCATACGACTAGGCACACCAAGCGGATTCAAGACGATATCAGCATGGGTCCCATCTTCAAGAAATGGCATATCTTCTACGGGAAGAATACGTGAAACAACACCCTTATTTCCGTGACGTCCCGCCATCTTATCACCTGGTTGGATTTTGCGCTTCACAGCCACAAAAACCTTCACCATTTTCATGACACCAGGAGGCATTTCATCACCTCTTTGGACCTTTTCAACTTTATCCATAAAGCGACGTTGTAATGCTTCCTTTGATTCATCATATTGCTTGCGCAAAGCTTCAATTTCATTTTGAAGTTTTTCATCCTCAACAGCAAATTGCCACCACTGGGATCGTGGATAATGCCCCATCACTGTACTATCAAGCTTTTTGCTGCCCGAAAAGCCTTTCGGACCTTCTACAGCAACTTTACCTGTCAACATATCGGTGAGGCGCGAATAAACATTGCGATCAAGAATAGACTGTTCATCATCACGGTCTTTTGCTAAACGCTCAATTTCTTCACGCTCAATTGCCATCGCACGTTCATCTTTTTCCACGCCATGGCGATTAAAAACGCGAACTTCAACAACAGTACCAAAAGTCCCAGGAGGCATACGCATAGAAGTATCACGAACATCGGATGCCTTTTCCCCAAAAATCGCACGCAGAAGCTTTTCTTCCGGCGTCATGGGACTTTCACCTTTTGGTGTAATCTTTCCAACTAAAATATCACCCGGTTGAACTTCAGCACCAATATAAATAATGCCAGCTTCATCAAGATTTCTTAACGCTTCTTCCGCAACATTAGGAATGTCGCGCGTAATTTCCTCAGGCCCAAGTTTTGTATCGCGTGCCGCAACTTCAAATTCCTCAATATGAATTGAAGTAAACACATCATCAGCAACAATGCGCTCGGATAACAAAATAGAATCTTCATAATTGTATCCATTCCAAGGCATAAAGGCTACGAGAACATTCCGCCCAAGAGCCAAATCACCAAGATCCGTGGATGGACCATCTGCAATGATATCACCTTTTTCTACCCTATCACCAACATTTACAAGAGGACGCTGATTAATACAAGTGGACTGATTAGAACGCTGAAATTTCTGTAAGCGGTAAATATCAACGCCTGATTTTGAAGGATCTAAATCTTCTGTTGCACGGATAACAATACGGGTAGCATCAACTTGATCAACAACACCACTACGTTTTGCACTCACAGCAGCTCCTGAATCGCGCGCAACTATGGATTCCATTCCCGTCCCAACAAATGGTGCTTCAGCGCGTACAAGAGGAACTGCCTGACGCTGCATGTTTGATCCCATAAGTGCACGATTCGCATCATCATTTTCCAAAAAAGGAATAAGCGCTGCTGCAACTGAAACCAACTGTTTTGGTGAAACATCCATCAAATCAACATGATCACGCGGCGCCATTAAAACTTCACCAGCATGACGGCAAACAACAAACTCTTCTATAAAACGACCTTCGCTATCTAATGAAGAATTAGCCTGAGCGACATAATGCTTTGCTTCTTCCATCGCTGAAAGATAAATAACTTCTTTTGTAACTTTTCCATCAATAATTTTTCGATATGGACTTTCAATAAAGCCATATTTGTTAACTCGCGCAAATGTTGCTAAGGAGTTGATTAGACCAATATTAGGGCCTTCTGGTGTTTCAATCGGACAAATACGACCATAATGCGTAGGATGTACGTCACGGACTTCAAAACCCGCACGTTCACGAGTCAAACCGCCTGGACCAAGAGCAGAAAGACGACGCTTATGGGTAATTTCCGACAATGGATTGGTTTGATCCATAAACTGCGACAATTGTGAAGACCCAAAAAACTCACGAACTGCTGCTGCAGCAGGCTTTGCATTGATCAAATCCTGTGGCATAACTGTATCAATTTCAACCGATGACATACGCTCTTTTATCGCACGCTCCATACGAAGAAGACCAATGCGATATTGATTTTCCATCAACTCCCCAACGGAACGAACGCGACGGTTGCCAAGATTATCAATATCATCAATTTCACCACGTCCATCACGCAATTCAACCAACATCTTAACAACAGCAAGAATATCCTCTTGGCGTAAAATGCGAACTGTGTCTGGACAATCAAGATCCATACGCAAATTCATCTTAACACGCCCAACAGCAGAAAGATCATAACGCTCTGGATCAAAAAACAATGAATGGAACATTGCTTCTGCTGTATCGATTGTTGGAGGCTCACCTGGACGCATTACTCGGTAAATATCAAATAACGCATCCTGCCGACTTTCATTTTTATCCACCTTCAAAGTATTGCGGATGTAAGCGCCAATATTCATGTGATCAATATCAAGAATATTGATTTGATCAGCACTAACATCAAGCAAAATTTTTAATACTTTTTCGTCAATTTCATCACCAGCCTCAAGGTAGATTTCACCTGTTTCGTAATTGACGATATCTTCAGCTAGATAACAACCTAATAAATCATCTTCACTAACTTTAACCGCTTTAAGTCCTTTTTCTGCCAAAGACTTCGCAGTACGAACTGTTAATTTTTTACCAGCCTCCGCAACGACTTCACCACTATCTGCATCTATAAGGTCAGAAATGAGCTTCATTCCTTTAAAGCGATCAACAGAATAAGGAACTCGCCATCCTTCTCCATCACGCTCATAAGTCACTTTATCATAAAACGTTGATAAAATATCTGACGCATCCATACCTAATGCCATCAAAAGACTTGTAACAGGAATTTTGCGCCGTCGATCAATACGCGCATAAACGATGTCCTTAGCATCAAACTCAATATCAAGCCAAGAACCACGATACGGAATAACACGAGCAGCAAAAAGAAGCTTTCCTGATGAATGGGACTTTCCTTTATCATGGTCAAAAAAGACACCAGGAGAACGATGCATCTGAGAAACAATAACACGCTCCGTACCATTAACAACAAAGGTACCATTCGTCGTCATTAAAGGCATATCGCCCATATAAACGCCTTGCTCTTTAATGTCTTTGATATCTTTGGAGCCAGTATCCTCATCAACATCAAAAACAATCAAACGCAATATGACCTTTAATGGGGCAGCATAAGTTAAATCACGTTGACGGCACTCTTCAACATCAAATTTTGGTAAATCAAATTCATAACCTACAAACTCAAGCATAGCTGTACCGGAAAAATCTGAAATAGGAAAAACAGATTTAAAAACAGCTTGCAAACCTTCATCTGGTCGTCCACCTTTCGGTTCCTCAACCATGAGAAACTGATCGTATGACGCTTTTTGAACCTCAATAAGATTCGGCATTTCTGCTACTTCAGGAATCTTACCAAAAAATTTGCGTACGCGCTTACGACCATTGAATTGAGACATCATTGCGTGAGTCTGAGCCATCGTCGCTCCTTGATCTTTACTCTTCAAGGTAGACCAACCTTGAAAGCCTTATATCATTAACCTGCATATGCAGACCAGTTCACTTGACACTCAATAATGAGCATCATTAACTTTCCCCACCAACATAAGCCATTTATCTCTTTGACTCTATGATGAAGGAGTAAGTAATCTAAACCTATCCCATTCCTGTTACGAAACCATTAGGAAAAGGTTTTTTACTCATTATTTTCCCTCTTTGTATTAAGAGAAAGAAATCGGCGAACATAAATGCCCGCCGATAAAATTAAATTTACTTAAGTTCCACTTTAGCACCAGCAGCTTCAAGTTGAGATTTAATTTTTTCTGCTTCTTCTTTAGAAGCAGCCTCTTTAATAGGCTTAGGTGCACCTTCAACCAGATCTTTAGCTTCTTTAAGACCAAGTCCAGTAAGAGCACGAACTTCCTTAATAACATTAATTTTTTGTGCGCCACCTTCAACAAGAATAACATCAAATTCTGTTTTTTCTTCAGCAGCTGGAGCAGCAGCACCAGCAACAGCAGCGACAGCTACAGGAGCAGCAGCCGAAACTCCCCACTTTTCTTCAAGTAACTTAGAAAGCTCAGCGGCTTCCAAAAGGGTTAGATTAGAAAGGTCTTCTACGATCTTCTCTAGATCAGCCATTTTTAAATTCCTTCAATTAAAAGATTTGAACCATTATTAAATTTTATCCAAAAAAACAGAAAAGCATTAAAGCTCTTCCATAAACGTGAATACAAACAGCCTTAAGCCGCCTTATCCTCCTGAGCATATGCTCCAATGACACGTGCAACCTGACCAGCAGGGGCATTAACAACCTGTGCAATACGGGTCGCAGGGGTAGAAATCATACCCACAAGTTTTGCACGCAACTCGTTTAATGAAGGCAATGAAGCCAATGACTTCACAGCATCTACAGTTAAACTTGTTGCACCCATTGAACCGCCAAGTATGACAAATTTGTCATTGCTTTTCGCAAAATCAACAGCAACTTTCGGTGCTGTGATTGGATCTTCTGAATAAGCAATAAGTGTTTGTCCAGTAAACAAACCCACTATCGATTCAGATTCCGTGCCCTGAAGAGCGATTTTAGCAAGACGGTTTTTGGCGACTTTAACGGCACCGCCAGCTTCACCCATTTTCGAACGCAGATCATTCATCTGTGAAACTGTCAGACCGGAATAATGTGCAACAACAACAGAACCAGACTTCCGAAAAGCCTCGTTAAGCCATGTAACAAATTCGCGTTTTTCCGCTCTATTCACTGTCTCTCTCCATTTAACAGATTTACTTAAAACAAACCTGTTGGTTACCTTTGATAACATAAAATACTTCATGTCACCGATGAGGATCCTGTCCCCTTTTTCACGCACAGCGTTCAAAGGCAACCTTGGCTCAAACCCTTTAAGTCTTTTAACTCTCAGTTTTTACCCCAGTCTCATGCAGGTTTTTTTTGATTAAGATACTTAAAAGTATCACCTACAATCTCGGACAGGATATTCCGGAATTTCTCCCGGCACAACCTAAGCCCTATAAAGCTTAGATAGCTAAATGCTGATCAAAACCAGCACTTTAAAATACAATTTTGATATTCCCATACCCCAAAAAACAAAATCATAAATCAGCTTACATTAACTCTGAACGAACCGTTGCTGGATCAACTTTAACACCAACTCCCATAGTCGACGAAACAGCAACGCGTTTAATATATTCACCTTTTGCACCTTGCGGTTTAGCTTTAATAACTGCACTTGCAAAGGCTTTTATATTTTCTACGATTTTTTCAACACCAAAAGAAGCCTTACCAATACCAGCATGCACAATACCAGCTTTTTCCACACGAAACTCAACAGCACCACCTTTAGAAGCTTTGACAGCACCGGCGATATCAAGTGTTACAGTACCAACCTTCGGATTTGGCATCAAACTCCGTGGACCAAGAATCTTACCAAGACGACCAACAAGAGGCATCATGTCTGGCGTTGCAATACAACGATCAAAGTCTATAGTCCCTCTATTAACGCTTTCAAATAAATCTTCGGCACCCACAATATCAGCTCCTGCCGCCTTAGCTTCCTCAGCCTTATCCCCACGAGCAAAAACGGCAACACGAATATTTCTCCCTGTCCCATTAGGCAAATGAGCAACGCCTCGAACCATTTGATCAGCATGACGCGGATCAACACCCAAGTTCATTGAAATTTCGATTGTTTCATCAAACTTAGCAACAGCACGCTCCTTAACCATTGAAACGGCATCTTTTAAAGCGTAAAGTTCATTAAAATCAATATCTTTTCGGATATTTTTTATTCTTTTTGCTACTTTTGCCATAATATTAGCCCACCACTTCCAAGCCCATCGAGCGAGCAGAACCTTCAACCATACGCATTGCTGCCTCAATGTCATTCGCATTAAGATCTTTCATCTTTGATTCCGCAATCGAACGAATTTTATCGCGAGAAATGCTTCCTACAGACACTTTACCAGGCTCTTTTGAGCCAGATTTCAGGTTTGCTTCCTTCTTTAAAAAGAATGATACAGGAGGCGTCTTGAGAGAAAATGTGAAAGACTTATCTTGATAATACGTAATAACAACTGGAATCGGCGCTCCCTTTTCCATTTCTTGTGTAGCTGCATTAAACGCCTTACAAAACTCCATGATATTAATACCACGCTGCCCAAGAGCTGGACCAATCGGTGGAGATGGAGTAGCAGCTCCTGCAGGAACCTGCAACTTAAGCTGACCTATACTTTTTTTTGCCATAACAATCTGCCTTTAATTTCACTGGTATACTGACAATTCACCTTGCCCGTTACCCGCTGCAGTCACGTGGTTCGGATCATTAAGCCGACAAAAGCTATAAATCACCTCCCACTCCTTCCTTAAAGTAATTAAAACTACTCTAAGTTTAATCAGAGTTTTTCAACCTGACCAAATTCCAAATCAACAGGCGTAGGACGCCCAAAAATAAGCACTTCAACCTTAAGACGAGAGCGCTCTTCTTCAACCTCTTGAACAATTCCATTAAACGAAACAAAAGGACCATCAGCAACGCGAACTTGCTCTCCAACTTCAAACAATACAGAGGACTTTGGAGACTCAACCCTTTCCTGAACTTGTTTGAGAATTTGCTCAACCTCTCGATCAGAAATAGGAACAGGACGCGCATCCGATCCTAAAAAACCTGTCACTTTAGGCGTATTCTTAATAAGATGATAAACTTCATCTGTTAACTCAGCACGAACAAGAACATAACCAGGAAAAAACTTTCGCTCAGTATCAACTTTGCGTCCACGACGAACCTCTACAACACGCTCTGTTGGAACAAAAATCTTTTCAAAAAGATGATCAAGTCCCTTTTGCTTTGCCTCCTTATCAATAGCTTCCGCTACTTTCTTTTCAAAATTTGAATATGCCTGAACAATATACCAACGAGCTGCCACAGTCACACTTCCTTACATTCTCAACTAAAAAGATATTTCAGAAGATCAATAACCCGCCAAACACCAAAATGCATAACCTGATCCACAATAAAAAAGAAAGCTGAAGCCAATGCAGTTACCAACAAAACCATAATAGTAGAAATAACCGTCTCACGACGTGTAGGCCATTTCACTTTAATTGTTTCTGCATAAACCTGCTTCAAAAAGGTAATCGGATTGGTTTTAGATGCCATCGTCACACTATACTCTCTCTAGTCCTATTGTGTTTTATAGAACAAAATAAACAGGAAAAAATGCAAAAGCCAACTTTCAGACTTATGCAATTTCCTTACTTTCTATTCAATACCGTTTCACACACAAAAAAACAAGCCCCATATCAAAAAAAGCGAAAAAGGCAGCAAAATCCACTCCCTTATATGTAAAATCCCCCCTTTGGCAGGGGCAGCAGGACTTGAACCCGCGACCTGCGGTTTTGGAGACCGCCGCTCTACCAACTGAGCTATACCCCTAACTCTCAAAACTAAAACACTTTTAACACCCTTTAACAAGCATTATTTATTCAATGATCTTAGAGACGATACCGGCACCAACAGTACGACCACCTTCACGAATAGCAAAAC
>NZ_JBHINJ010000059.1:0-2537 GCF_042194855.1 Bartonella sp. CL70QHWL
ATGTCTTGAACAAGCTCTTGTAACTTTTTATAAAGCTCTGCCGCTAATTCCGCTATATCTTCAGGGGGGAGTTTTATATTTGCATCGCGATAGGTTGTATAAGCTATGCGACCAAGCTTTTTCATGAGACCAGCAGGGATGGTAGGTGCTTTAAAACCAGCTGCTTTCGCTTTTGCCATGTCACTAAACATTTCACCTTCACCAGTGACAAGCCAGTCTAAGGATATTCCACAGCGATCTTTATATATTCGCAGTATAGATGCAGGAGGCTCTCGTAAACCCGTTTCATAATTGCGCATAGTCGTTTCGGGAATATCAAAATGTTTAGCAAATTGTTTGCGCTCTGTAAAACCAAGGGTGTGTCGTATTTCACGCAGGCGTTTTGCCAATGGTGTTTTAGGTTCTGTTTCTAAACGTGCCAAAAATGCTCCTTATTCATATTGAGGTTTGTTTTAAGTTACGGGATTTTAAAACGTAAAGAGATTCCCCATTCATCTTAGAGAGGCATTAAGCCGTATTTTGTGTAGTTTCTAGATGTACTCTTTCAGCTTCTATTTGACGCTTTAAATGAATTTTAAGAAGAGGGAAAGTCGCTTCGACCTCTTCCATGTCGTTGATGTCTTGAACAAGCTCTTGCAGTTTTCCATAAAGTTCCGCCGCGAGTTCCGCTATATCTTCAGGGGGGAGTTTTATTTTAGCATCGCGATAGGTTGTATAAGCTATGCGACCAAGCTTTTTCATGAGTCCAGTAGGGATGGTAGGTGCTTTAAAGCCTGCTGCTTTCGCTTTTGCCATGTCACTAAACATTTCGCCTTCTCCAGTGAGAAGCCAATTGACGTCTATACCACAAATATTTTTGTAAATTACTAACATTGATGAAGGCGGTTCGCGTAAGCCAGTTTCGTAATTATACATAGTACTTTCTGGTACTGTAAGATGATCAGCAAACTGCTTGCGCTGAGTAAAACCAAGAGCGATCCGTACTTCACATAACCGCTTTGCCAGTTCTGTTTTAGGTTTTTTTTCAGATCTTGCCAAAAAAAATCACTCCAGATTTACATTTAGGGTTGACAAATTTATAAATGTAAATCATAACTATTATTACCGCCCGATATTGAGGGCAGATATTTTACAATTAACCCCACAAAAAACGGATGTGGGAGCATCCGTTTGAAGCAGGAGCGAAGTTTATGACAACCACACAAACATGCATCCAAGTTTGGGATCGCCATAGTATTTTAGCTGAGCTACGCCGCCGTAACATGACCTTGGCGGAGCTCGCGAAAGCTTATCAACTCTCGTCATCCAGTGTTCAACACATTTGGACACGATCTAACGAGAAAGCCGAACGTGCTATTGCCGATTTTATCGGTTTGCCCGTCGAGCAGGTTTTTAGCGACCGCTACCCCAAAAGTCGCCGTCGCATTTTTAAAGCAGCAAAACATGCCAATACAGATTCGCGTGCGCATTCTGCTTTGCGCGGGAATGCTGCTTGAACTTCGTTACACGGCTTTGCGCTTTTGCGCATTTGCCATGAATTTAAATACCATAAGATAAAAAGGTTTATCAATGTCTAAAGATCAGTACGAAATAGGCAAGATAAATTGCATAGAGTTGCATCATAGAACAGCCGTTTGCATGGGGTGGTTCTGGCGATTAAATGGTGGTCATATTGTTTTTATAGGGGGTGGTTATGGTTGCTGCTTGTAATTTATGGACCCCAGAAGCCAGAAGCGATATCGTTAATCCTTATTCGGAGGTTGAACGTTTGGAAGCTATGCTTGCCTGTTCTTTTAAGGCGGTGAGTGGTGGATTTAAGCATCTGCCGATCCGGTATATTATTGACCCTCCGCATGGCTTATTTGATGCGGCGTTAGCGCGACAGATTGTTATTCATATTTTGCATTATCAGTTTGAGGTGCCGCGGCGGCGTCTTGTTGCTATGCAAGAGCGTGAACGCACTGCTGTTGCTCGTTCTTTGCGTACCATTAACCGGCGTTTGGAAGAACCCGTTTTTGCGAAAGCTTATCGAAGATGGGCGGGGCGTGCGATGGATTTATTCTTTAAAGAGATCAGAAAGGCGGCAGCGTGATGGCACAGTTTCAAAAGCTTGCTCTTGATGTGATTGTGGTGCCGGAGCGTATACGCCCTGTAGATGATGAGCATGCCAAGGCACTTGCACAATCAATAGTGCGAGAGGGATTGATGAATCCGATTACGGTGCGCCATACCCCCAATGCTAAAGAGGGCAATTACACACTTATAGCTGGTGCGCATCGGCTGCGTGCTGCGGAGCTTTTGGGCTATAGTGACATTGATGCGGTTGTGGTGCAGGCGGATAAGGACAATGCTGCGCTTTTAGAGGTTGCTGAAAACCTCTTTCGCAATGAATTGTCAGTGATTGATCGTGCGCTTTTTGTCCAGACTTACCGCGAGTTGTGGGAAAAGAAGTATGGGGAAATTAAGGTTGGTGGGGACGGTAGTAATCAACATAAAGTCAAAAAAGAGCAATTCGGTCAAGTTGACCGAATTGCTCA
>NZ_JBHINJ010000060.1:0-2528 GCF_042194855.1 Bartonella sp. CL70QHWL
TCTCTGATTTCGTCCTTGAGACCATTTGGTACTGAAATATTGAGATTTGTAATGGTTACACGGGCGTCTACTTCAACAGGTTTGTGAATCGTAATGGGTTCTGGAACTTCAAAGGAACCCACTTTTGTATTTGGAGTTTCTATGTATTCTGTTTCGACTGTCCCTGTATTAAAACCACTCTTGCGTTTTTCAGATGGAGCATTGGGTACAATTGCTGTATCAACCATTTTTTTTGCGCGTGCATTGGTTTCTTCGGTAAAGGTTTTAATGGTCTGCGTTGAAGTCTTGTCTATTGAAACATTAAAGCCTAACTTTTCTTTCATCCAATTAGGCATCCAGCTGGTTAATTTGCTTATCATGCCGCTAAGCCAATCAGACAGAGCATTCCATTGGCTTTTGATACCGTCCCACAAGCTACCAATGAGATTGGTTCCTACTTCCATGAGATTGATCCCAAACAGCCACTCAATCAATGCATTGATTTTTTTTGAAATCCAAGAGAGCGGTGAAAAGTTTTTAAAGAGCGTCAAGAGGTTATTGAAAACGTTACTACATAAGCTCGCAAAAGAATTCCACAAGTTGCTTATGAAGCTTACTACCGTATCCCAATTTTTGTAGAGCAGATATCCAACTCCAACAAGGGCTGCTATGCCGCCAGCAATCCAGCCGATAGGAGTGGTCATGATTGCGATACCAAGCGATATAAAAGCAGAACTAACGGCAGTTATTGCTGGAATAAGTGAAGCTATAAGAGTTACAGCAAGACCAGCAATTGCGGAAGCAGCTGGTGCTATTGCCGCAATGAATGCCCCAGTAAGAACTGCTCCAACTGCAGCTAAGGATGCGGCTACCCAGCCATTGAGTTCATCCCAATATTTATAGAGTAAAACAAGAGCTGCAATGCCGCCAATTAGCCAACCGATAGGTGTGGTCATTATAGTATAGCCAAGGGTGACAAACGCTGCTCCCGCTGCGGCTAATGCGGCAATGAGTGGACCAAAAATGAACGAACCAAGTGCCACAAGTCCTACCTTAAAGAGGGTTATTTCACCAATCAGAGGTTCTAGCCATTGGAACCAGCCTTTAATCCTCTCTGTAAGATCACTGATGCCTTTTCTTAAATCAGAGGTAGGATTAAGCAAATCATTAAGGACTTTTTTTAAGGTTTTTGCCCAGCTCGCAACAGTTGTTTGAATGAGGTCGCGGTTTTCATCAATCAACTTTGAAAAACCGTCAATCATATCATTAATCACGGGCATGAAACGCGCGCCAATAAAGCTCGCGATACCGCCTATTTTTTTCTTAAAAGCACCAAGCTTATCACTCAAATCTGCTGCATAGCGTGCAACATCAGCACCTATCAGCCATTTTCCTTTTCGCGCCTTTGCAAATAGTTCTTTGATAGGCGCCATGCCTTGTGCAAGCATGGCGCCCATTTCTTTACCATCCCCACCAAACAGCAGAGAAGCAATATGCTCTCTTTGTGCTTGATTTTTCATCTTACTCATCTTGTCAGTAATTTCTTCTAACAAGACAGAAGTGGATTTGAGTTTTCCAGAAGTGTTTTTGACAGAAATGCCAAGCGCTTCAAAGCCCATCATGCCTCTTTTTTGTCCAGCATATGCTTGTGCTGAACGCCTATTTAAAACCGCTAAGGATTGTTGAAAAAGCTCGGCAGAAGTGCCTGAATTATCGGCTGCATCCCCCCATAATTGAAGTGATGCAACACTCATTCCCAAATGCTGTGATGCATGGTGAAGACTATCCCCAAGATTCATGGTTTGCATGGTAACGGAGATCAAGCTTGCCACAAGACCATCACCAGTAAGCCCTAAAGCACCGGTAAATACCGAAGCACGACTTGCCGCTGTACCAAGGGCTCTTTGAACGCCTTTAAGGCATGCTGTCATATTTTTTAGTGCAGCAGAAAAGTGGGGAATATTTAATGTATGCGACAAATTCTTAAAAGATTCTTGTACACGTTTGAGAGGTGCGGTGAGTTTGTCCTCAAGAGTCAATTTTACCTTTGCATCGGCACCCTTAGTTGTTTTACTCATTTTGTTTTATACCTTTCTGCTGCTTGTTTTCGCCAGAATATTAATTCTTGTGGTTCCATTTCCATCATGTCTGAAAGGGACCAATGGAACACAATGGTAATATCGGCTATGAGTTTAGCGGCGGTTTCCCAGTCGAGGTATCCCGCCGTTTGATAAAAGACTCTAAGATTTCTCCAATGCTCGATAAGTCATTGATGTCGAGTTCACCAACAGCTTCATGTGGCCATGCAGAAAGGCGAGAAACCATAGCGATTGTTTGTTCAACGCCTTCCTTCTTATCTATTGCTTGCACATCTTTTGTTTTGGGGCGCCGTAAGGTGATTTCGGTATGCTCTTTTCCTTCAAAGGTAATCGGTACAAGTAATTTATGTGTAATGCTTGTTTGTACTGTCATTTTTATAATCCTATATTTTCTCTATGGTCTGCGAGTTGATTGACGCCATTGAATTTTCTCACCAAGTTGAGGACATC
>NZ_JBHINJ010000061.1:0-2476 GCF_042194855.1 Bartonella sp. CL70QHWL
CAGAATTTATAAACACTGGTTTATTCACAAATGCCTCCATACTGCCTATTGGCAAAAGTTATTTTCTAAGATATGGAACATATGTATGCGCATATTGCACATATGTCAACAATAAAATGTGCAACATGAACATATTTAGTGAGTATTATATTATTTTGGGATATATAAAATGGATGATATTGATAACCTTATAATGGAGGCAGTGAATAAGCTTAGTATAGATAAAAAAAGAAGGTTAATTATTATTCTTCGTCTTTTAGAGTATCTAAAATGCGAAGAAGCCACTGCTTTTTTTCAGGAGATATATTTTTTAGAGCGTTAAAAACTTCTTCTTGAAGTTCGCGGTCTGAAAGAGCAGTTGTAGATTTTGTTTTTATCCCCTGTCCTTCACCAGTCAATAACCAACCTGTACTTACGTTAAAAGCTTTTGCGTATCGACTTGCGGCTTTATTGATGCCGCGAACTCCTTGTTCATGTTGTATATAAGTGTAATATGGCCAGCCGTAATATTGAGCTGCGGCTCGGGCAGATTTAAATCCTTTGGCAATTCTTGCTTCTGTTAAGCGTATAGCTTGGTCGGGTTTTTGTTCTTGCATTCTGACAACTCCTTTCCATTCATAATGCACATATTATATGTGCTTTTCGACTTGACTTTTTTCTGTGCACATTGCACACTTAATTTTATGAATAAGATAGAAGCAAAAAAAATACGCAAACGCCTTAATCTTACGCTGGACGAAATGGCAGCGTTATTAGGCGTTAACAAATCAACAGTATGGCGTTGGGAAAAATATGGTGTTCCTTCAAGAGGGGCAGTGGCTTATCTTTTAAAATCTTTATGCGATCAAGAGCAACACCCCCCATTGTCGAAAATTAGCAAGAGCTGCGGTGTTGATCACACCGGAGAAACTTTACAGCATTAAGGAGATAAAGATGGCTGTAGAAAAGAAATATGAATTCATAGAACAGGGGGTTATGCTTTATCCTGATAAGAATAATTCACATGGTATTGTAATGCTTCGTCGCATACGGGCACTGAGAGACTTTGGAAACGTTAAAAAAGGTGATTTTGGTGGTTTTATAGAACATGAAGGTAACCTATCACATGAAGGGGATTGTTGGGTAGATGATTCGGATAATTCCTTTAGCCGTGGATATGTTTTTGGCAATGCTCGTGTTTTTGGAGATGCCCGTGTTGGTGGCATGGCACGTGTTTTTGGGCATGCACAAGTATACGGTTGTGCAGAAGTTTTCGGTGATGCGTATATTTATGATCATGCAAAGATTTACGGTAATAGCAAGGTTTATCATTCTCGCGTTTACGGCGAAGCACAAATTTATGAGAATGCTTTTGTTAGAGGTCAAGCAGAAGTTTATGGGAATTCTCGCATTTTTGGGAATGCTGAAATTTATACAAAAGCACGTGTGTATGGGAATGCCAAGGTATATGAACATGCACATGTTTTTGATCAATCTAAAGTTTATGATAACGCCTTAGTTCACGGGCATGCCAAGATTAGAGAGAATGCCAAGATTTACGGCAATGCCGATGTTTGTGACTATGAAGATTTTCGCGATAACGACGAAGTTTACATGCGTAAACACGTTTCATATAGCACAAACGAAGCGCATAAGAATGATGATGGTAAGCCTCGTATAGAGCTTATACCGCCGTTGGCACTGATTGAAATCGGCAAAGTTTTAGAGTTTGGGGCAAAGAAGTACGGAGCAAACAATTGGCGTAATGGCATGCACTGGAGCAGGTTTCACGGTGCTGCTTTACGTCATTTATTAGCATGGTTTGGTGGAGAGCATAAGGATGTTGAGAGTGATTTATCACACTTGGCACATGCGGCTTGTTGCATTCTTTTTTTAATGGAATGCGAAGCACAACAGATTGGTCATGATGACCGCCCTCATAAAAATTAAAGGAGATAAAGATGAGTTCGAATGAAATTTTATGGATAGCAGTGGTTTCAGTTTTGCTCTTAAGCGGAATGATGTTTCGTATTGCATTGCATTATCGCGCGCAGGTTAAGGCTCTTTCAGAGGAGATTCAATATCTTAGGGCAAGAGTAAAAAAGGTAAATACTGATTTTATATTAGGGAATAGAAATATAACTTATGAATGTGATGCGGATATAGGAAAGTCTGAAGCAGAAATTAAACAACTGAAGCAAGAGATTAAAGAACGCGACGAGGAAATTAAAGAACTGAAGCAAGAGATTGAAGAACGTGACGAGGAAATTGAAGAACTTAAGCAAAAGATAGATGCGTACCGAGAAGACTTTAAACGGAAAAGTGAAACGATAGAAGCACTAAAAGCAGATGTGCAATCACGTGATGCGGAAATTCAAAGACTAACACAAAAGCTTAAGCCGCGTGATGAAGCAGTAAATGCGCCGCCTCATAAGAATAAGAAGAGTAAGAAGAAGGGTAAGTGAGGAGTGGATAAGATGACAGTTAAAAAGAAGTA
>NZ_JBHINJ010000062.1:0-2464 GCF_042194855.1 Bartonella sp. CL70QHWL
TCTCTGATTTCGTCCTTGAGACCATTTGGTACTGAAATATTGAGATTTGTAATGGTTACACGGGCGTCTACTTCAACGGGCTTATGAACCGTAATTGGCTTTGGAGCTTTAAAAGCACCTACTTTATTTGTTGCCTGCATTTGTCCTGTTTCAACGACACTTGTATTAAAACCACTCTTGCGTTTTTCAGGTGGGGTATTTGTAACCACTACTGTATCAACCATTTTTTTTGCACGTGCATTGGTTTCTTCGGTAAAGGTTTTAATGGTCTGCGTTGAAGTCTTGTCTATTGAAACATTAAACCCTAGCTTTTCTTTCACCCAATTAGGCATCCAACTGGTTAATTTCTTCATCATATTGCCAAAACCGTTATACAGATCATCCCATTTGCTTTTGATGCCCTCCCAAAGCCCATTAATAAGATTGGAGCCTATTTCCATTAAATCGACACCAAACAGCCATTCAATGAGTTCATTGATTTTTTTCGAAATCCAAGTCAGTGGTGAAAAGTTTTTAAAGAACGTCAAGAGGTTATTGAAAACATTACTACATAAGCTGTAAAAAGAATCCCATAGCTTGCTTATAAAGCTTATGACTGTATCCCAATGTTTGTAGAGCAGATATCCGGCAGCAACAAGAGCTGCAATGCCACCAATAATCCAGCCAATAGGTGTGGTCATGATTGCGATACCAAGCGATATAAAAGCAGAACTAACGGCAGTTATTGCTGGAATGAGTGAAGCTATAAGAACTGCCCCAACCGCGGCTAAAGATGCTGCTACCCAACCATTGAGTTTGTCCCAATATTGATAGAGGACAAAGAGCGCTGCAATGCCACCCATTAACCAACCGATAGGTGTCGTCATAATTGTGATACCAAGGCTAACAAACGCTGCTCCCGCTGCGGCTAATGCGGCAATGAGTGGACCAAAAATGAACGAACCAAGTGCCACAAGTCCTACCTTAAAGAGGGTTATTTCACCAATCAGAGGTTCTAGCCATTGGAACCAGCCTTTAATCCTCTCTGTAAGATCACTGATGCCTTTTCTTAAATCAGAGGTAGGATTAAGCAAATCATTAAGGACTTTTTTTAAGGTTTTTGCCCAGCTCGCAACAGTTGTTTGAATGAGGTCGCGGTTTTCATCAATCAACTTTGAAAAACCGTCAATCATATCATTAATCACGGGCATGAAACGCGCGCCAATAAAGCTCGCGATACCGCCTATTTTTTTCTTAAAAGCACCAAGCTTGTCACTTAAATCTGCTGCATAGCGTGCAACATCGGCACCTATCAGCCATTTTCCTTTTCGCGCCTTTGCAAACAGCTCTTTAATGGGTGCCATGCCTTGTGCAAGCATGGTCGCCATTTCTTTACCATCGCCCCCAAACAGCAGAGCGGCAATATGCTGTCTTTGTGCTTGGCTTTTCATCTTACTCATCTTGTCGGTAATTTCTTCTAACAAGACAGAAGTGGATTTGAGTTTTCCAGAAGTGTTTTTGACAGAAATGCCAAGTGCTTCAAAGCCCATCATGCCTCTTTTTTGTCCGGCATATGCTTGTGCTGAACGCCTATTTAAAACCGCTAAGGATTGTTGAAAAAGTTCGGCAGAAGTGCCTGAATTATCGGCTGCATCACCCCATAATTGAAGTGATGCAACACTCATATTTAAATGGTGTGATGCGTGATAAAGACTATCGCCCAGATGCATGGTTTTCATGGTGAGGGCGGCTACACTTGCCACAAGACCACCACCAGCAAGCCCCAAGACACCAGTAAAGACCGAAGCACGACTTGCCGCTGTGCTAAGAGCACTTTGAACGCCATGAAGGCTTTTTGTCATGTTTTTGACAGCAGCAGAAAAGCGCGGAATACCCAAACTATGTGAGAGTGTTTTTGACAATGTATTAAATTGTTTTTGTACACGTTTAAGAGGTGTGGTGAGTTCGTCTTCAAGAGACAATTTCACCTTTGCATCAGCAACTTTTTCACTCATTTTGTCTTATACCTTTCTGCTGCTTGTTTTCGCCAGAATATGAGTTCTTGCGGTTCCATTTCCATCATCTTTGAAAGGGACCAATGGAACACAATGGTAATATCGGCTATGAGTTTAGCGGCGGTTTCCCAGTCGAGGTATCCCGCCGCTTGATAAAAGACTCCAAAATCTCTCCAATGCTCGACAAGTCATTAATATCGAGTTCTCCAACCGCTTCATGTGCCCATCCAGAAAGACGTGCGATCATAGCGATTGTTTGCTCTATGCCTTCTTTTTTGTCGATTGCTTGCACATCTTTTGTTTTGGGGCGCTGTAAGGTAATTGTGGTGTGCTCTTTTCCTTCAAAAGTAACAGGTATCAATAATTTATGTGTAATGCTTGTTTGTACTGTCATTTTATAATCCTATATTTTCTCTATGGTCTGCGAGTTGATTGACGCCATTGAATTTTCTCACCAAGTTGAGGACATC
>NZ_JBHINJ010000063.1:0-2446 GCF_042194855.1 Bartonella sp. CL70QHWL
CCAATGGCTCTCTCCCAAAACCTTTAAAATTTGGTTTTTTATCCCGTTGGTTACAATCGGATCTTTTGAATGTAATCGAACAAGCAAAACAGCAACGTTATAACGACGCGGCATAAAAAGAAAACCTTGTCACGTAAGGACGGACAAGGCTTTCTCAAACTCATCAACCTGGTGCTTTATTTGGTGTAAATTCAAGGCTTTCTCTACTGAAGCAAGACTTAAGGCTGGCATTCAAGTTGTTCTGAATGTTTTTTACAATAAGGGCTATTTAAGCGTCTCTCAACACTTCGCTGAGGCATGACAGCACCAGGACGACATATGGGAAGATTGTCCGATTTATGGTTTTCACACCATTCTTGTATTGTAAAGCTAGGACGAAAACCTGATTGCGCCATACACATTTCAATACTGGCAAATTGATTTAAATCTAGCGCCACAACCTTATTAAGGTCCGGTACTCCACATTCTAAAAGTATTTTATTTCTCCATAATGCTGGAGAAAGTGAGGGAATTGAGTTAACACATCCAGTGATACTTAACAGAGCTATGCAACTCAATAGTTTTAAGATTTTCTTCATTCTTCCCCTCCTTCAGTGGGTTTCTTTACAATAAAACAGCTCGGAAGCTTGTTGATATTTCCTGTCACCGCTGCTTAAAAAAACGGTGAACAATATTGAGATGATGGATTGAGGGAACAATCGCGCCATTCCAAGTGAAGGCAAGGATAGCGGTTTGTTGATCATCACAAACAGTGCTTAAGGTTGGCATTCTGGTTTATTTTTATATTTTTGGCAATAAGCGCTATTTAAACGCTTCTTGACACTTCGTTTTGGAATGACAGCACCTGGCACACAAATCGGAAGATCTTCGGCATTATAATTTCTACACCGATCTCTCCACTTCCCTCCTAATTTACTATGAAAACCTGCTTGGGTTAGACATGCATAAATAGATGTATTCGCATTTATACTTAACTCTCTATAATCCATCATATAATCATCATGAGGATTCAGCATTCCACATTCTAATAGTGCTTTTTTAATCTCAATCTTATCTTCTCCTAGCTTCTCTAATACATCCACAGCCTGGTAAGGACCTGGAAAACATCCAGCTATAATAAGCAAAGCCAATCCACTCAATAACTTTAAAGTTGCTTTCATTTTTTCTCTCCTTCAATGATTTTTTATCATAAGATTGCTTATAAGCTTGTCGATGTTTTATATTCCTCTGTCCATATCAATTTGAAACATGTTGAGTGCCGATACAATTGGCCCACACACTTATGCAAAAGATAAAAAAACTAAAGATTACTCTTAATCATACCATCATCAAAAAACTACGGTAGACATTCAGGCTTGTTTCTATTTCTTTTACAATGGGGGCTGTTCAGGCGTTTCTTAACACTTCTTTGAGGAATGACAGCACCTGAATGACAAATTGGAAAACGAGCATCAAAAAACTCACACGAACTCAAATATCCGGATTTATATCTAAAACCTGCTTGAACCATGCAAGCTTCAATTAATGCGTTCGCATTTCCGTCTAACTTTCTGTTGTATTCATCACGATTATAAGGTGTTGGCATGCCACATTCTAACAGCGCTTTCCCTATATCAATTGTATTTGCACCAGGCTTATCCCATAATTCCCAAGCTGATAAGGGAACCTCAGCTTTATACTCACATCCAGCTATACTTAACAGAGCTATGCCGCTCAATAATTGCAAGACTTTCTTCATTTTTCCCCTCTTTCAATGGATTTATTTACTATAAAACAGCTCGGAAGCTTGTTGATATTTTCTGTCATCGCTGCTTAAAACAACGGTGAACAATATTGAGATGATTGGTTGAGAAAACAATCCCGCCATTCCAAGTGAAGGCAAGGAGGGGGATTGTTGATCATCACAAACAAAACTTAAGGTTTGCATTCAGGTGCATTTTTATATTTTTTACAAAAAGGGCTATTTAAGCGCTTCTTGACACTGGGCCTCGGGATCACAGCACCTGGACGACAAATGGGCAAGTTTTCGGCTTTATGATTCTCGCACCAAGTCCCTCCCCCCACTTTATCACGAAAACCTGATTGAACCATACAGGCATCAATAGTTGCCCATGCATTGTAGCTGAGTTTTCTGTTTTCTGGATCGGCATCAATAAGGCTCGGCATTCCACATTCTAATAAGGCTTTTCCTACCTCAGTAAAATCAGTAACACCATTTTTCTCCCACGTAGCCACCTCTCCTAGAGGAGGTTTATCGATATTACATCCAGTTATAATTAACAAAGTTACAGTGCTTAATAATTTTAGAGTTTGTTTCATTTTTTACTCCTTGGTTTACTTAAAGGAAATTGTTCACGATGAGATGTGCCATAAAACTTTTGGCATTTATAACCCACATCTCCAAGACAAGTATGGGAACTTATGGGATTTGTAGCCACTCTCCACC
>NZ_JBHINJ010000064.1:0-2280 GCF_042194855.1 Bartonella sp. CL70QHWL
TTTACCTTTAAACCCTATTATTTTCCTATTGCCGATATTCAGTCTCTTTTGTTGACAAAAGAAAAAACCGTTAACGTCACCCGTGGTGCCGTTGCCGCTGGGCGTGATGGTGTTCCTGATAAAAGCATCACCGCGTTTATAAAAATCGTTCAAGGAAGCAAGGAATTTAAAGAAGGCACAGATTTTAAAAAAACCGGAGACACCATTGATTGGGCACCCGTGGGAGACGAACCTTTAGCGGGGAGCAGCTATAAGGTGACTTACCGTTACCGCGCAAAAATCACCGCTGATAAAGTAACAGCGCAGGAAATCACAGTCTCAGGGGGTGCGGAGGGTGGTGATATTATCGTCAGTTACACTTACAAACTCCCCCGCATTGACCGCATAGGACTGAACACGGGGGGCAATGTCGTATATATCAAAGGAGTTTCATCAGATCACCCCATGGCACCCAGTGTCCCTGATGATGTGTTGTCCCTTGCAACCATTACCAACAATTGGCTTGAAACGCCGGTTGTGGTCAATGATGGCACACGGGTTGCGCCTTATGATGAGATGTGGCGTTATTTTCAACGGGTACTCTCGCTTGATCGATTGATGCAATTAGAGCGTATTAAAAGCAATGTTGACTCTAAAGAACCTGTTGCCAAAAAGGGCATGTTTGCAGACCCTTTTCTTGATGATAGTTACAGAGATGAAGGCTTTCAACAAACGGGGGCTGTAGGCAATGGCATTTTACAGCTTGCCATTGATCCAACCTTTTACACCGCTAATCTTACAGCGCCTGTCACCCTTGACTGGACAAATGAAGTGATTATTGCGCAAGAGTTGACAACGGCTTGCGAAAAAATCAATCCTTATCAAAATTTTGCACCCCTGCCTGGTACAGTAACCCTTGAACCCGCGACAGACTTCTGGCATGAACAGCGTACCGATTGGCTCTCAAGCGTGACCAATCAACTGAACATGGGATGGAACCGTGGGAGAAGCGTTCGTAAAACAGAAATCAGTGATGATTTGGTGAGTGCAACCCAAGAGAAAATCGATTTTTTGAGACAAATTACCCTTTCTTTCAAAATTGAAGGTTTTGGCAGTAGCGAAATCTTGGAACGTCTTACCTTTGATGGTGTGAATATTTTACCAAAAACAAAGCTTGTTGCTAACACCAAAGGCACCCTTGAAGGCACTTTCACGATTCCACAAAATATTACCGCTGGTACAAAAAATGTTGTGGCACGGGGAAAAGGTGGAACAATTGCAACAGGGCTTTTTACCGGTCAAGGTGTGATTGATGTGAAAGTGATGCGGCGCACCACAACAGTAAAGATCTGGACGCAAGTGGACCCACAAGCGCAAGTTTTTACCCCCGATGAAACACGGCAAATCACCGGTATTGACTTTCATCTTTGCAAAATCGGCAATCAGAACCATGATCTGGTGATTGATTTGGTCACCACAGAAAACGGTTATCCGACCGCCGATATTCAAGCGCAAAGCTTTTATTCTATGAAGGGCGCAAAGCTAGGTTGGGCAGAGGCACGCTATGATGTACCACTCCTTGTCCCCGATGACCGCTTAACGGCTTTCGTTATTAAGACAGATGATAGTAATCATTCTGTCTCACTGGCAAAGCTTGGAGATTTTGATGCAGAACACCAGAGATACGTCTCGAGCCACCCTTACGTGACCGGTCCACGCTTTTCTTCTGTCAATGCTAGGAGCTGGACCGCTCATCAAGATGAGGCTTTAGCTTTTAGGGTGCTGGCGGCACGCTATACACAAACAGAAAAAACCATTGATCTTGGCACTTTTGACCTTGTGGACTGCTCTGATTTGCAAATACGCGCAGCCATTGAATTGCCTTCAAGCGATTGTTCTGTCATCTTTGAAATTGAACGAAACAACGGCACGGTTTATCAACTTCTTCCCTTTCAATTACTCAGTCTTACTGAATATATCAGTGAAAAGATAAAGCTTCGCGCTATTCTCAAAGGGACAGAGAAGCTCTCACCTGTTTTGTTTGCTCCTGTTCAATTGATTGCGGGAAAGATCCATAAGGAAGCTACCTATGTCACGCGTGCTTTTGCCTTTGGTGAAAAAGCAAGATTGACCAGCTATATCAAAACCTTTTTACCAGGTGGTGCAACCTTTTCACTGGAGATGCAACTGGATGATGGTGCTTTCACCCCTTTGAAACTAGAGGAAACAGAACAACTCGCTGAACCGCTTTGGACAGAACGAAAATTTACCAGCAGTGATAAAGGCGCCAAACAAGCGCGC
>NZ_JBHINJ010000065.1:0-2253 GCF_042194855.1 Bartonella sp. CL70QHWL
ACGTTCTACGATTACGGTGGAGCCACTAATTTTACAATTTCCAGCAATGTTTACACGACAGCAAATATATGCTTGATTGTAAATTTTAGCATTTCCGTAAACGTGTACACTTTTCCCTATAACAGAATTCCCATAAATCCGCGCATAGTCAAAAACCTTGGCATTATCTCGAACAGAAGCACCACCAACTTCGGCATAATCATAAACTTGTGCATTGTCATAAACGCGTGCATTCCCATAAACCCGCGCATCATCATAAACTTTGGCATCACCGTAAACTTGTGCATTGCCAAAAATCCAACAGTCTCTCTTATGGCTTAAGTTGCTCTCTTTTTCTATAAAACCGCCGAGGTCACCTTTTTTGACATATCCAAAGTCTCTTAATGCTCTAATTCGGTGAAGAGTTCTTCCATCAAACACAGTTTTTTCATCAGTAAATTCGTATTTTTTCATCTGGTCTTTTCTCCAGTTGAGATTCTTTTATCGCCATCAATCCAGTCGTCCCAACATACACATGCATCACCGTAAATTTTTGCATGACCGTAAACATGCGCATCACCGGAAACATGCGCATTGCCGTAAACACGCGCCCTATCGTAAATGTGTGGCTCTTCGTAAACTTGTGCATTGCCATAAACTTCTGCATTATCAAAAACGTGCGGTTCACCGCAAATATATGCATCACCGTAAACTTCTGCATGACCATAAATGCATGGTTCATCGAAAACTTCTGCTTTGCCATAAATACGAGAATTGTCGTAAACCTCGGCATAACCGTAAACTTGTGCATTTTCGTAAACCTTAGCATCATCATAAACCTTGGCATAACCCCCAACCCAGCAATTGCCATCATGACTTAGATTGTCTTCTTTCTCGATATAGCCGCCAAGATCACCTTTCTTGACGTCCCCCAAATCTCTCAGTGCACGAATGCGGTGAAGGATTTTGCCATCAACTTCGATTGTTTCATCAGTCAGTTCGTATTTCTTTTTTATCATAATAACTTTCTCTTAATGCATGCTTTGTCTTTTAAGCTCTTGAGACAGCACACCAATTCCTTTTGCTGTTATTTTTGCTGCGGGTATAACTTTTTCTGTCCCCTCTGTTGTTTGAATAGTGTATGTAGAACAATCCATTAGTCCTTTTTGGATTTTATCTTGATAAGGCAATAAGTGAGCCCCGAAAGTGCGTCGATACACCCATCCTTTTTTCTGTAGGAAGAGAATGAATTGTTTTGGTTGCATTTCGAGCACTTTAGCGGCTTCAGTAAGACCGAAGAGCCCATCAGAGCGTTGTAAGCTTTCAAGAGCCATGGCTTTTGGTTTTAAATCTTCAATGATAGTATCTTTTTGACTTATTTGACCTTGTAGGTAATTCAAAAAGCCAATCATCGCTTGTGGACTTGAGTAATCGATTTGTGGTGTAACAACTTGCTTTGCACGCCGCTCGCATTCAATAAAATATTGACGGGCTTGTTTACCTTTCTTATTGTTTTCAAGCATAGAAAGCTCTTTGGCTACGCTTAGAGTTAGATGATAGTCTTTACGATTGTGACCACCCCTTCCTTTGCTTCCCAAAATAGGGAAGCAAACAAAGTCTTGATTTTCTACCAAATTATATTTGTTGATACGTTCAGTAATCCAGTCCGCAAATTTTTTACCTACTTCTAAAAAACTATGCAAATCACGTGCGTTGACTGTTTGAACGCTTTCTTCGTTAATGGTGTTATTTGTAATAGTGATAGGATTATCCATTTTTATAATCTCTTTGAATTACCAATATTGATAAGAGAAGGTGGCGTCTTTTAAAAACGCCTTTAGCTTTTAAAGCACATCACAAGGACGCAAACGGTGTTGTTGTTCGTAAGAACCATACATTGCATCATCATATTCGCGCTGTTTTATATCATCTAAAAAAAAACCGTATGCTGTGCTGTGTAGAATAAAATCGTGAGGAATGTTTCCGTTGAAACACTGCTCTTCACATTCTTTAAGATAGAATTCGGCAATATCTTCAGAGATATCTTCGCAACGATTAGTCGTTGGTTCAATACGCAAAATTTGGACAGCATTATCGGCTTGGTCGATAAATTTGATCATGTCACTTTCTTCTAAGAAAGGACCAGATTTAGCGAGATTTTGCTCTTCATTTTCGCACATCACTAAGAGAATTTCATCAGAATTTATAAACACTGGTTTATTCACAAATGCCTCCATACTGCCTATTGGCAAAAGTTATTTTCTAAGATATGGA
>NZ_JBHINJ010000066.1:0-2243 GCF_042194855.1 Bartonella sp. CL70QHWL
CACCCCCTTGTCAAAAAAGGCATGTGTATTAGCCAAGAGCAAGCAGAAGAAATCCTTTGTGAAGACTTAAAGCAATTTGAGAAGACGGTAGAGGAATCGGTCACGGTTTCGTTAACGGATTGCCAATTCGCGGCATTGGTCTCATTTTGCTATAATGTAGGAACAGCTGCTTTTCGCAAGTCAACATTGTTGAAGAAGCTTAATCAAGGGGATTATGAAGCCGTACCTGTTGAATTACAGAAATGGAATAAGGTGGGTGGGAAGCCTCTTGCGGGTTTAGCCAACCGTCGAGCAGCAGAAGCAGGATTATGGGTAAAAGGGTCTTATGTTTCTTCAAATTATCAAAGGGTAGAAACGAAAACGGCAACCGGACTTCTTAAAATAGAAGCACTTGCCCCGATTATAGGGTCTTGTTCTGGTTTTGGCGGCTTGTTAGCAGGCAATGGACCGGTGCAATGGGCATTAGCAGGCATCATGGTTTTAGCGGCTGTAACGGGCATAGTGATTGTCGCCAAGCGGTTTCGGGAGCAATGCTTATGATTTTTTGGCTAAAGAAATATTCTCTGATGTTTACAGCGGCTTTAGCCGTTTTTTTTATGGCTTTAGCCAAGGCGTTTCACCTTGGCAAGCAAAGCGAACGGCAAAAGCAAACAGAGAATGCTTTAAAGACAGCAACAACGCGGCTTGAGGTAGAAAATGAAGTTAATCAAAAAAGTGATGCTGGTGTGCGCTCTGAACTTTCTCGTTGGGTGCGCGGCAAATAGGTCTGTTTCTTGTGGTGGCTGGTTGCCCATTTATTTGGATAATAAGGATGTTGCGGTCATCAGTTCCAACCTTGCAAGAGATATTTTGAAGCATAACAAGCAGGGAGCCCATTTATGTGGTTGGAAAGATGGTCAAGAAACGAAGCAGCAAAGATAAAGATCTTACAGAAAAAGAACAACAGCTCCTTCACGAGATGATAGAGACCTATCAAGGCTTAAAGATGATGTCACGCATCATGAAATTGATAGCCTTCATTGTCTTTATGTTTGTAATAGATTTTTCCCGTTTTGTGGACGCCATAGAGAATAGCTTCTCACATCTTAAAAGATGGTTAACCAAAAGTTAAATATCAAATCTCTCCTTTAAAAATATGATGAAACAAGAATTTACACAAACATTGTTTGCGTGGATGGGTGGTAAACACTATCTGCGTAAGAAAATTATACCGATTTTAAATAATATTGACCATGAAACCTATGTTGAACCGTTTTTAGGCTCTGGTGTTATTTTCCTAAATAAAAGACCAGCAAAATATTCCGTTATTAATGATTTGAATGGAGAGATCACGAACCTGTTTCAATGTGTTCAAAATAACTTTGATGATTTAGCCAAACGACTAGAATGGTTTGTTTGTTCAAGACAGTTGTTTTTTGAACTTGCGGCGATTGATCCAGAAAGCCTTTCCAAAGTTGAAAGAGCCGCACGTTTTTTGTTTCTCCAACGTTGTGTGATGTATGGGAAAAAAGATTATGTCTCTTTTAGTTTTGGAAGGAAAAGAACGGCAGAGTTTAATCCCGAAAAGCTGTTATCAAGGATGAGGCGTGTTAGACAGAAGCTTCTTGATACGACAATCTTAAATTTGTCGTGGGAACGGGTTATCGAGCTATTTGATGCACCCGACAGTTTATTTTACCTAGACCCGCCTTATCTTGTGAAGAAGAAGTGTTACAGCTCTGGGAATTTTGTTGAAGATGATTTTGTGAGTATGGCAAAAGTTCTCAAAAGCATACAAGGCAAATTTGTCTTGAGTCTAAATGATTGTGATGCGGTTCGAGAGATCTTTAAGGATTTTGACTTTTTAGAATTAGAGACCATTTGGACCTCTGGTTTTGCTAAAAAACCACCCCGAAAAGAACTCTTGATTCGCAATAATTGAGGAAAATCATAAAAAGATTTGTTAGAATCAGAAGAAAATATTTCTTCTCTAATAGGACTTTTTATATGGTTACATCTTTTGGTAAAATTTTACGGAAACTTCGCATTGATCACTCCGAACGCCTTTTAGATATGGCTAAAAAATTAGACATATCTGTAGCATTTTTATCTTCTGTCGAGATTGGCAAAAAATCTGTTCCTGTAGGACTGGAGGAAAAGATAATTGAACTCTATGCTTTAGATCAAGAGGTAGCAGAAATTTTGAGAAGAGAATCGGATGCTTGTCGCAAAAGTTTTACAATCAAGACTTCTGATCCGTTGAG
>NZ_JBHINJ010000009.1:0-100874 GCF_042194855.1 Bartonella sp. CL70QHWL
GAGGTAGCAGAAATTTTGAGAAGAGAATCGGATGCTTGTCGCAAAAGTTTTACAATCAAGACTTCTGATCCGTTGAGGCGTAAAACTGTTGGCATGTTTTTTAGAACTTTAAAAGATTTTTCACAAGAGGATTTAGAAGCATTCAAAACATTATTAGAGATGATTAGCGAAGCGCAAAGAAAAGAAAATGCTACTGTTGTAGACAAATGTTAGAAAATCCTATTCCCTAACTTTTATCCACATATCCCGTACTTTAAAAAAGATATATAAAATCAATAGACTGTGTACAGTAAAAAGAAACATGGTACGCCCAAGGGGAATCGAACCCCTGTTTCCGCCGTGAAAGGGCGATGTCCTAACCGCTAGACGATGGGCGCAAACCAATGATGAGGCTTATAGAGAGGATCTTTTTACTTCGCAAGCCCTCTGTGTCATTTTTTTTGAAAAAAGTGTGTTTTATTGAATAATTTTTGAGAAACTCTTGTTTGAATCATCTTATTTTCTAAGATTTTTTGTAGAAAAAATGTAAAGTTATCATCATTGATAGAAAGTTTTGATGTGGGTATCATCTCAGCAAATGATATTTGCATTTATTTTCAGTTTGAAAAGTAGGCAAAAATGATCAAAACAGCATTTTAAATGTATTTATTTTTTACATATTTTATCGTTTGTTATCTTTGTTGTCACATGAGAATATTATTTAACTTGCTTGAAAGAGCCTTTATACGGAAGATTTCTCATTTGAGCTTATCATAAAGCAAAAACTGTATAATTTATAAAGTAGAAATACAATATTTATTACCAAATAAACAAATAATACCAATCATACAAAAGTTTTTTTATGAATAATCCATAGATTACTTACAATTTAACAAAATATAAATAGATATCTGTATAATAAAAATGAAAATATTAAATCAATTTTTATAGAATATATTAAAAATATTTTTTATATTTACTTTTACATGTCTGTAAGAAATTTAAGATTAAAAACCCTTCATTTGCTCTTTTATATATTGAGAAGGTTCTTGATTTGAAAATGAATTAGCGTGGATAAAGGGTAGATTGAGTTTTTTTTCATTTCAATTCGCTAGTTTTTTAAAGAGGTGGCAATAAGTTGAGATAAAATATTCAAATTTTGAAACTTTATTCTCTATATTTATAATATTTCAGAATTATGGTGTGCGCATATTAAGTTTTGTTTTTTACTTTAATGTAAGGTTCTATTTTGATATATGAGTGCGTTAAGATTTTGCATTAAAGATTTATATTTAAAGCTATGGAATGGTAGGAAGAAATGTGTTATTATGTACTGATCTACTTTATTTTATCCATTCTCTTAATTTATCATATAAAAGAATGTTTTTTGTTCCATACTTGTTGATTTAGAAGAGATGTTTTATTCTTTCTTACTAAGTCTTCAATATTCTTTAACTTGTTATTGATTATTTTTTAGAACTTTTCTTTATGGAAACTTGCATTTATCAGTTTTACAGATTTTCATTCTGAATTAAATATTTTATAAAGATTCTGAAATCTTTGAAGACAATAAATATTATATTTTTAGGAATGTTGATTGAACAAGCGGGGATAATTCTATTGGAAAAAATGAAGTGAATAGAGCGGGGTATTTCTTTTGTTCTTATGGATGTAAATATTCTTTGTGTTGATTGGCACATCATTTAAACGATTTTTCAATGAAGATAGGGATCAGTGGTTAATAATGGCAGAAGCTTTAAAAGTTGGTGTTGCGGGACTTGGTACGGTTGGTACTTCAGTTGTTCGAGCTCTATGTGAAAAAGCGAATAGTTTAGCTTGTCAATGTGGGCGATTCATCAAAGTTGTTGCTGTTAGTGCGCGCGATAAAGGCCGCAATCGTGGACTTGATCTCAGTGATATAAAATGGTTTGATTCACCTGTGGAGTTGGCTGCTTCTGATGAGATTGATGTTTTTGTAGAGTTAATTGGTGGTGAATTGGATGTGGTGTATACCGCTGTTAAGAGAGCGCTTGAGGCGGGACATCATGTTGTAACAGCCAATAAAGCTCTTCTTGCTCGACATGGAGTAGAGCTGGCTATAATTGCAGAAAAAAAAGGTGTTTTTCTTCATTTTGAAGCAGCTGTTGCAGGGGGGATTCCTGTCATCAAAGCGATGAGAGAATCACTTGTTAGTAATCGCATATCGCGAATTTATGGTATTCTCAATGGAACCTGTAATTATATATTAACACGCATGTTTACGGAAGGTCTTTCATTTAAAGATTGTTTAGCAGATGCACAGAGACTTGGGTATGCTGAAGCAGATCCAACTTTTGATATTGAGGGAAATGATACTGCTCATAAATTAGCTTTGTTGACAAGCTTGGCATTTGGAACAGCTATTTCGTTAGATGATGTTTATGTTGAAGGAATTCATAATATTTCGCAAATTGATATTCGAGCAGCTGATGAATTGGGGTATCGGATTAAGCTTTTAGGGGTTGCATTAAAAACGGATTCTGGAATAGAGCAACGCGTTCATCCAACAATGGTACCAGCATCCTCAATGATTGCACAGATAAATGGTGTAACCAATGCTCTTTCTATTCAAAGTGATTTATTAGGTGAATTACTGTTTTCTGGTCCTGGCGCTGGAGGAAAGGCAACAGCATCAGCCGTTATTGGTGATTTGGCTGATATAGCAAAAGCGCGTTCTGGTTTTCAGTATGCACCTGTTTTAAGACGTCCAGCATTAGAACTTGCTCCTCATAAAAAAGCACGTATTTCGCATCATGCAGGTGGTTATTTTATTCGTTTAAATGTTCATGATCGTACTGGTGTTTTTGCCGCGGTCGCAAGGCATATGGCTGATAATCACATCTCATTGGAGTCGATTGTTCAAAGATCTTTTGTAGAAGATCAAATTGAAAAAACAATTATTTTAATTACGCATGAAACAACAGAGGTGAATGTACGACAGGCACTTGCAGAAATTGAAAAAGATGGACATCTTGTTGCAAAATCTCAATTTATTCGTATTGAACCTATGGCAAAGAATTGATAACTTTCTTGATAATAAAAACGCACGCTTGAGTTCTTTTATCTCTTGTGAAAAATTTTCATCTTTGCCAAAAAACTTTATTCTTAGTATTTAATAAGGACTCATATTTTTCTGGTATTCATTCGGTAGGATTTTTTCATATGCCCACAACTCAGAAGATTTTAAATGGACTTGATCGTATTTTGACGCTTGAATTGGTACGTGTTACTGAACGTGCTGCTGTTGCTGCTGCACGCTGGCGCGGACGTGGCGATGAAAAGGCAGCGGATCAGGCTGCTGTAGATGCAATGCGGCAAGAACTTAATCGATTGCCTATTGATGGTACAGTGGTGATTGGTGAAGGTGAGCGGGATGAAGCGCCTATGCTTTATATTGGAGAAAAAGTGGGTCTTCAAAGTGGATTGGCGATCGATATTGCACTTGATCCACTAGAGGGTACAACACTTTGTGCTAAAAATATTGCTAATTCTTTGGCAGTAGTTGCAATTGCTGAAAAGGGTAATCTCCTTTACGCTCCTGATGTTTATATGAACAAAATTGCTATTGGTCCTGGTTATCCAAAGGGAATAGTCGATATAGATGCTTCTCCTACCGATAATATACATGCTCTTGCGAAGGCTAAAGGAGTGGCTGTTAATCAGATTGTTGTTTGTATTATGGATAGACCTCGTCATGAAAAATTGGTTGATGAAGTACGAGCGACAGGGGCGTCGATTCGCTTGATTGGGGATGGAGATGTGGCTGCTGTTATTGATACAACTGATCCAGAAGAAACAGGTATTGATATCTATATGGGGATTGGTGGAGCACCTGAAGGTGTTTTAGCTTCTGCTGCTTTGCGCTGCATTGGAGGACAGATGCAAGGTCGTTTGCTGCTTGATACAGAAGAGAAAATTGCTCGTGCAGCTAAAATGGGGATTAGTGATCCCAATAAGGTTTATACAATGGAAGAAATGGCAAAGGGTGATGTTTTGTTTTCAGCAACAGGGGTGACAGATGGTAATATGCTTTCTGGTGTTAAATTTACACCTCACTACATTCAAACGGAAACTCTCGTAATGCGCGCCCATACGGGTACAGTTCGTAATATTAAAGCACAGCATAGAGATCATTCAAAATTTGATTAATGTTTTCTTTTTTTGTCACTAAAAATAAAAGGAGTTTTTTTAGGAAATACGCTCCCATGAAGCTACTTTCATGGAAGCGTTTATAGATATGGGAATACCCTTAATATTATGAGAGTTGCACAGAATGCACCCAGCCATTTTTATCTTCTATGTTCCCTTTTTGAATGCCAACCAATTGTGTACGAAGCTGCTTTGTGACTTCTCCAACTGTTTCATTTCCAATAATAAATTCTCCTCCTTTATATCTAAAACGACCAATTGATGTGACAACGGCAGCTGTACCACAAGCAAAGGATTCTTTAAGGTGTCCACTCTTTGCATCTTCTTGAAGCGCTGCAAAAGAATAAGGACGCTCTTCTATTTTTAATCCCATTTGTTTTGCCAACTCTAAGAGTGAATGACGTGTTATTCCTGGAAGGATAGTTCCATTAAGTGGGGGGGTTACAAGTGTATTATTGTCCATAATAAAGCAGACATTCATACCACCAAGTTCTTCAATCCATTTATGTTCAATCATATCAAGAAAGAGTACTTGGCTACAATTGTTTTCAGTTGCACTTTTTTGTGCAAGTAAGCTTGCTGCATAGTTTCCACCACATTTGGCAGCCCCTGTTCCTCTTGGACCGGCACGACTATAATCTGTTTCAATCCAGACGCTGACAGATTTTTCTTCTCCTTTGAAATAGGATTCAACTGGAGAGGCTATGATACAAAAAAGATATTCTTGAGAAGGGCGGACTCCCAAAAAGTTTTCATTGCCAAACATAAATGGACGGATATAGAGGCTAGCGTTGGGCTGATCAGAAACCCATTTTTGATCAATCTTTACTAATTGATGAACGGCATCCAGAAAAATATCTTTTGGCAATTCTGGCATAGCTAAACGCCTCGCTGATTCTATAAAGCGTTGTGCATTGGCATCAGGACGGAAGAGCAAGATGCGCCCATCTTTTGCACGATATGCTTTTAAACCCTCAAAAATTTCCTGTCCGTAATGTAAAACGGTACTTGCAGGGTTAATTTCTAAAGCTTTGTATTGAGAGATGATAGCATTGTGCCAGCCTTTGTCTTCAGTCCATTGAATAGTACACATGTGGTCTGTAAAAAATTGACCAAAACTGGGACTTTTTAAAATTTCTTCATATTTTTCTTCTGACAGAGGAGATGGGTGCTTTTCTATTTTAAAGGGAAGCGATGATATGGGAGATTTCATAAAAAACCTTTTGAGTATGTTTCATTTTTATTAATAAAAATAATGAAATATTTTGATTATAACTCTATTATTAACAAAACCTTTGTGTCAATGTTTTATTATAGAATAAAAAGGGGTTTATTATAGAATTCAAAGGCTAGGGTAGGGTAGATATTTTAATTCTATCCTCGCCTCTTTTTCTCAACTTTATGAAGTAAGCTGGAACTTTTGTCTATAATTATCGTTTTCTCATAATAAGTATCTGAATAATTTCATATATGCATATTTTCTAGAAATTTAAAGGTAAGGGAATTGAGAAAAGGAATCCACTATGATTGATAAAAATTATCACACATATGAAGAACGTATGGCCGCAGAAAGAAAAGGTCGTGAACAACGTGTTTCAATCGCTAAGGGTATTTTTGCTATTCTTCTTGCGATGGTTATTATCTGGTTTATTTTTGGTTTTTTAGGATCTTTTTTTGCAAAATCTCCTGAACATAGTTCGCGTTATAATACTCCAGAAACAAGCCAAAGTGTAACAACGCCCAAAAAAGATTTAAATTCGCTTCCTCCTGTACCTTATACCTATAAGGGTACGGAGTGATTTTTTCATAAATATAATCTTTTAGATAGGGCGAAAATCGACGTAGATTAAGGAATAAAGTCAGCACAAAGACATAAAAAGATTGGAACGATTTTAATTTCTGAAGTTTTTGATAAGTAATTAAATGGTATGAAAATAAATCATGCAACGGTTTTAACAACCGTTGCATGTTTGGTTTAGCGTGTGATGAAGCAGCTTCCACCAGAACTTTTAATGGATTCACAAAGGATTATGGCTTCATTACGGTCTTGCGCTTGAATCCGAACACGGTAATAAGTACCTTTTCCTGGTATAAAAGCGGATTGAATATTTAAAGAACGGGCGCCAATAAGGAATCCAAATTTAGATTTCATATTTTTTAAAGAATTTCTAGCGAGCTCATGCGTTGGTTGAGATGCAAGTTGTACGTAATAACTTTCTGAATTTTGTGCTGCGACTCTGTTTGGTGATGTGGAGCGAGACGCGGCTGGTGTTTCAACTTGTGTATTTCTTTCTGCATGAGAAGGAATAGGGATAAATTTTTCTTCAATATTTGAGCTAGAATTATTTTCTGCAATTATTTTATCAATATTATTTTTGAGATCATGATCTCTTTCTTGGTCGTTTATATCAGAATCATGCGACGAAACAAGGGACGAATCTTGAAGTTCATTAGAAGCTTGATCAATGCTTTCTTCAGATTGAGCAGCAGTTTTGCTGTTTGTTTGATGCGCGGGGGCTAGTGTAACTGTACCATCTTGATTGACAATAACAGTTTGTACTTCTCGCATTGGAATAGTATGGTTTATGGCTTCTGTGACTGCATCTTCAACATCAGATTCATTTAAAGACGATGAGGAAACGTTTGAAGATTCTTCAGGGTTTAATTCTTTTAAATTTTCAGGTTGTTCAGAGTTATCAATAAGAAATTGTTGTGTATTTTCTTGTTTCTCATTTTGTTCAGTTGTTTGTTTATAGATATCTAAATTATGTGCAACATCATTTTTCGTTTCAGTTGTTTCTGGTTTGAATTTAAAAGGCGTATTATCAGCGTGGATAATGACCGTTTCTTCATTTTTTTGTGATGGCATAAAAAAGTGAGAATAACCTGCAAATCCAATTCCTATTAAAATAAGTATAAAAAAACCTTTAATGAAAGTTTTACCAAAAATAAAACTTTTTAAGGGAGGAGGAGCTGATGGATGCGTGGGAACCTCATCTGAGCTTGTGTATGATGAATTCTCGCTAAAAGAGGGGAAATTATATTCCATATTGGCAGAAGAAGAATAGTCGGAATTTTGTTCTTTAGAGTTTATATAAACACCTTCTTTTGAATTTTGCATAGACTGATGAAAAACTTCACTAAAAACTTCATTCTTCTGTTGTTTTTGAGAAAAATTATCTGTTGGAACATTTCCTACATTGAGTACATCAGCAAATTCTTCTTCTAAACCACCATTAGTTGGCACATCATATTCTGGCGCTTCATACGGGACTTCTGGAACCATAATAGGACCAGTTTTTTCTACGATTTCCTCTGAAAATTTATAAGTATCAACATTGGGAGGGGGAGTATCTCTGTGCGTATAGTTATGGGCAAAAAAGCCCTCCGTTTGTTTTGTATTTAAAGAGGGTGATGAGGAAAGAAACTCATCTAAATTATTTTCATTATATGAAATTTCTCTATTTGGGTTAGAGGCACCTTCGGCATTATTGATGTATTGGGCTCGAGCCTCATCATATATCGGAACTTTTTCGCTATAAGTTTCTTGTTGTGAGGGGGGGGCTTCAAAAAAATGGGGATAATTGGTTGTATGATCTTCTTGTGAAGCCCCCTTTAAATAAGATTGTCTATCAACTGGTGGAGAATCTAAAGGTGAGGAGAAGGTACTTGTTGTTTGATTTCTTGCAGTGTTTTGTCTTTCTGACACAAGATTAGAAGATGAGAAAAACTCATTTTCCTCTGTAGAAGAGGAGGCATCAGGATAATCTTTTTTAATCCAATTTTCTTGATCAGCTGAAATTTTATAGGGATGGTTTATAGGAGTGTCATAGAGGTTTGGATTGTCATCATAAGTTTTTTGTATATTCGTAGTCTCAGGTTGTTGTGAATTTATTTGTGAAAAACGATTGGTTTGTTCAACATCTTCTGGCATCTCTCTCTTATTTTCACGCCTTTCAGATTTATCAAAAAAGAAATTTTCTGATTCTGATTGTGACATAAGATTACTTTTTTCAAGAAAAGGATCAGCACTGGTTGCTGTTGTTTTCTGTTGATGTGATTGATTCTTTGGGATTGGTAATGGAGAAAGCTCATCTAAAATTTGTTCTTCATCATGACTGCTAGGTGAAGAATATTTCTCTTCAGATAAATTATTTTGTTTTGAATGGTTGAAAGAAGCAGCTTGTGCAATATTTGAGGCTGTTGCGTTGCTGGTTGCATACAAGTCCCATTGTTTTTTTTGATCATCAAACGGTAAGTCATGTGCTAAATTATTTTCAAGTTCCTCTTCTAGAAAGGACAAATCAAAATCATCATCATGAGATGATATTTCGGGGTGAGATGTTGATCGATCTGTTTTTAAAGAAGATTGCTCATTTTGGTTTCCGCTTTGTTTGTGCGGATTAAAAATGCGCGTAAGCCTTTCTAAAGGATCATGGTGTTCATGATCGTGTTTTGTTTCGTGTAGATTTTTGCGATCGTTATCGCTCATAGCTTTTCTCACATGGTGGTTTGCACTTACGTGCAATCAATGGTTGATTTTGATTTGTTATATTAAAATTATAAATTTTCCCCCTCTCATGCAATGATACATGAAAAAGTTTATCAATAGAGTACCTATTGTATGTATTTATAGAACTTTTTCAACGCATTTCTATGGGTGCTTCGACTCCTATGATGGTAAGCCCTGATGATAAAATATTGATAACAGCTTGTACCAATCCTAATCTTGCAAAGGATAACTCTTTATCATCAGGTTGAATAAAGCGTAAATTGAGATTTTCACTCCCTTTATTCCAGTGTGTGTGAAAGCTGGAGGCAAGGTCATAAAGATAAAACGCTAATCGATGCGGTTCCTTATGAACTACGGCCTGTTCAATGATACGTGGATATTCAGAAAGTTTGCGTATTAACAATATTTCATGGTCATCTGTTAATCGATGAAGATGGGCAATCAATGTATCATTTGAAAAGCTTTTAATATGAAGCGCTTCTTGTGCTTGACGAAAGACTGAGTGACAACGTGCACTTGCATATTGTACGTAAAAGATGGGGTTATCTTTTGATTGTTCTGTTACTTTTGCAAAATCAAAATCAAGAGGTGCTTCACACTTACGGTATAGCATCATAAAACGCACAGGATCACGCCCAACCTCTTCGACAACATCCCGTAGAGTGACAAAAGATCCTGCTCTTTTTGACATGCGTACAGGATGACCGTTGCGAAAAAGTTTTACCAATTGACACAAGAAGACACTTAATTTAGCCTTATCTCCAGAAATTGCTTTTGCCATTGCCTCCAGCCGCTTTACATAGCCAGCATGGTCTGCGCCTAGAATATAAATCATTTCATCAAAATGACGATTAAATTTATCCCGAAAATAAGCAACATCAGCAGCAAAATAAGTGTAAGAACCGTCAGATTTGACTAAAACACGGTCTTGGTCATCACCGACATTTGTTGAACGGAACAAAGTTTGTTCGCTTGGTTCCCAGTCTTCTGTATTTTGTCCCTTGGGAGGGGGGAGTTTTCCTTTGTAGATATAACCATTTAAAGTGAGGTCGTTGATGGTGTTACGAATGGCGCGTGCATTATCAGCATAAAGCATTCGCTCAGAGAAAAAGATATCATGATAAATATTAAGAGCAGCCAAATCTTCGCGAATCATGGACATCATTGCATGAATTGCACGTTCTTTCACAAGAGATAAGGCTTCATCTTTATCCATCGTGAGGAGTTGGTCACCAAACTCTTGAGCAAGCGATTGACCCAATGGTATCAAGTATTCTCCAGGATAGAGTCCTTCTGGAATTTCATTAATTTTTTGCCCAAGAGCCTCACGATAGCGCAATAGTACAGAATGGGCGAGGACTTCGATTTGTTGACCAGCATCATTGATATAATATTCTTTTGTAATGTTATAGCCCGTAAATTGCAGCAAATTGGAGAGAACATCCCCAACAACCGCTCCGCGGCAGTGTCCTACATGCATTGGTCCTGTCGGATTTGCTGAGACATATTCAACATTGATGCGTTTTCCTTGTCCCATTGGAATACGACCATAAGAAGTGCCTAATTCAAGCATGGATTTTATAGCATCTTGCCAAAATAATTTTGTAAGCTTTATGTTTATAAAACCAGGACCGGCAACATCTATATTTTCGATAGAGGGATCATTTTTAAGAAGTTCTATGATTTTATCTGCAAGTGCACGTGGATTGATTCCAATAGATTTTGCAAGCACCATAGCAGCATTGGTTGATAAATGACCATGGGAGGAATCACGTGGAGGATCAACAGTGATTTTTGATAAATCTAGATCTTCTCCATTTTTTCCTTTTAGATCAGATAATTCAATTGATCTCTTAATTTTTTTTTCGAAGTTTTTAAAGATATTCATATTTAGCTTCCATGATGATGACAAAGCCATTAAACGAAATTATCTGTATGGTCAAATAAACGGTGATATTCACGTAGAGCGTAGTGATCTGTCATGCCTGAAAGAAAGTCAGCAATCAAACGTGCTAACTCTTGATTTTTTAAGTGCACTGTTTTGCTCTGCCAACTTTCAGGCATTGTATTTGGATTTTCATAATAACAATTGAATAATTTTTGTACAATGCATTTTGCTGCATTGCGACGACTAAGAACTTGTTCATGATAGTAAAGATTTTTAAATAAAAAGTTTTTTAGTTCTTTTTCATAAACGGTCATTGTTGGTGAAAAGGTGACAATAGTTTGTTTTGCTTGGTGAATATCGTTTATGCTTGTTGGTTTGATGCGTGCTAAATTTTTTTGTGACTGTTTGATAACATCTTCAACCATGGTTGTTATTTGTCTTCGTACAAGTGTGTAACCGCGACGCGTTTGGTCGAGATGGGGATGCTCATCTGTTATATCTTTTAATATTGCTGCTGTTAGTGAAACATGTTCAAATTGATCGAGTGTTAAAAATTGCGAACGTAGACCATCATCAATATCATGCGCATTGTATGCGATATCATCTGCAATAGCAGCACATTGCGCTTCTAGTCCTGCAAAACAATCGAGTGCAAGGTCTTGCTTTGCATTGTATTGTAAAATATCGATAGGAACCTCCTTATTCTTCGCGTGGGGACCTAAAAGGGGACCATTGTGCTTTACAAGTCCTTCGAGGGTTTCCCATGTAAGGTTAAGTCCATCAAAATTTGCATAGCGCTGTTCTAGTTTTGTTACAATGCGTAATGCTTGTGCATTATGATCAAAGCCGCCATAATGTACCATGGCTTCATTAAGAGCATCTTCTCCAGCATGGCCAAAGGGTGTGTGTCCAAAGTCGTGAACAAGAGCAATGGCTTCGGCAAGGTCTTCATCAAGACACAGGGCACGGGCTAATGTTCTTGCAATTTGAGAAACCTCTATGGAATGGGTTAGGCGAGTACGGTAATGATCGCTTTCATCAGCAATAAACACTTGCGTTTTATGTTTAAGACGTCGAAATGCATTAGAATGGATAATACGATCTCTATCTCGTTGAAAAGGTGAGCGTGTGGTGCTCATCGTTTCATGGTATAACCGACCACGGCTTGTTTGTGGATGAGCACTGTACACTGCTCGAGATTGGTAATTGAAGTTGATATTGCCTATATCCATTGCAAGCTGCCCATTATCATCTTAAAATCGAGAGTGGTTTATGACAAATAAACTGATCTTTGAGTGTGGGATACTCTTTCTTGATGGTTTAATGCAAGGATATATAAAATGAATGTGAAAATTTCAGATGTTGCTGCTAAAAAAATTGCACAGATACTTTTGCGTGAACCCGATAAAATAGCATTACGTATTTCTGTTGAAGGTGGTGGGTGTTCTGGTTTTTCTTATAAATATGACTTGGTTTCTGAAATGTGTGAAGATGACCTCGTTCTCAAAAAAGACGGGGCAGTTGTGTTTATTGATTTACTATCACTTCCTTTCATGGAAGGAGCTGAGATTGATTTTGTTGATGATCTTATGGGGCAGTCTTTTCAAATCCACAATCCCAATGCTGTTTCATCATGTGGTTGTGGTGTAAGTTTCTCAATTTAAAATGATGGCTGTGTGATATTGTTTCTTGAAAAAAAGATCATGTTGGTCAACAATGCAAAAATGGGTATTCTTATAAAAATAGTGCACCGATGTATATGGTTGTGCGTGGTGCTTGCTTTATTGACTTGGAGCCACTGTGCTTTTTCTGAAGCAGGAGAAGGGCAAGATCAGCAGCAGGGACAATCAAGGAGTTTTATTGTAAAGACTCAAGAGCAGGAAAACGAAAATTTAGCATCTCAAACACAACTCATTTTGAATGCTCGATTAACAAATAGTCATCCGGATATTGAAAAAGGGCTTGTCTGGCGGGTTTATGCCCCTATTCTAGGGATTGATAATAAATTACCATTAGTGGCAACCTATAAGGGGGGAAGTGCACGTTTTGATCTCGAACCAGGAAGTTATCTTGTTCATGTCTCATTTGGTCATATGAGTGCTGTGCGCCATATTCGTTTAGAAAATGGGCAGAGTCTTGTAAAAAACTTTAATCTTGAGGCTGGTGGTGTCATTTTAAATGCAACACTGCTCAATGGCGTAATGAATGAAAAGGAACTCCGTTTTACCATTTATGAGGATGAAAAAGAAAATGATGATACGGGAGTGATTATATCAAATGTTAAACCCCAATCAGTTGTGCGTTTAAAAGCTGGCCGCTACCATGTTGCTTCCCATTATGGTTCCATTAATGCGACGGCTCGTTCGGATATTCAAGTGGATGCTGGTAAAATAACAGAAGTTACTCTTGAACATCAGGCCGCTCAGATTGTCTTAAAACTGGTACGGCAAGAAGGAGGGGAAGCGCTTGCAGATACAAGTTGGTCTCTTGCCAATGATTCTGGTGATATCGTTTATGAAACAGTTGGTGCGTATGTTTCACTCGTGTTAGCGGAGGGAGAGTATATTGCAATTGCTAAAAATAAAGATAAAATCTATCAGAAAGTTTTTTCAGTCGTTTCTGGTCATGATGAAGATATAAGTGTGGTGGCGAATGAACAAAATATGCAACAAATTGATGAAGATGTGGATTGATTGTTGTTCATGGGGGTAAGCTATGATGAAAGACGGGGTATGAATTTTGATTGAAATTTCAACAGTTGGTGTGTTTTTTGCTGGGGCACTCTCTTTTTTGTCACCATGCGTTTTGCCATTAGTTCCTCCTTATTTGTGCTATATGGCAGGGGTTGGTATTGATGATTTTCGTTCAGAAAAGCCTGATGAGAAAGTCTTTATACGGTGGGCTTTACTGTCTTCTGTTATTGCTTTTGTTCTTGGGTTTACGACTGTTTTTGTTGCTTTAGGTGCCAGTGCTAGCACAATTGGGAAATTCATCGGTTATTATCGTGATTGGTTTGCTCTTGCTGCTGGAATTGTCATTATTATTTTTGGTTTAAATTTTTTGGGGATTTTCAAAATCGCTTTTTTATTTCGTGAAGCGCGTTTTCAGACCAAAAAAACACCTGCTGGTCCTTTAGGCGCGTATATTATCGGTTTAGCTTTTGCTTTTGGTTGGACACCGTGTATTGGCCCTATTTTAGGTCCTATTATAACGCTTGCTGGAACAAAAGAAACTGTGGGAGAGGGAGCTGTTCTCTTAGCGGTTTATGCATTAGGTCTTGCTATTCCTTTTATGTTAGCAGCTTTATTTTCGAGCAGTTTTATGCGATTTTTAGGAGCTTTTCGTATTCATTTAGGAAAAGTTGAAAAAATTATTGGTGTTTTTCTTATTCTTACAGGGATTTTGTTTTTAACAGGTTCTATGCAGGATCTTTCATTTTGGCTTTTAGAACATTATCCTTCGTTGAGTTATATTGAAGATATTCGTTGGCACAATATTATGAATTTTTTTGGATTTTCTCGTTAGTCTTATGTGTTTTTATGGTTAGAAGTTGTCTTTCTATTGTTCTTGCCGCAGGTGAGGGGACGCGCATGAAATCGTCTCTGCCTAAGGTACTTCATAAAATTGCTGGATTGCCTCTTATATGCCATGTTCTAAAACAAATAGAATTGGCAGGCTCTTCACAATTAGCAGTTGTTGTGGGATTTGGTGCTAAGGAGGTTACGCACGTTGTTCAGTCATTTGTAAAAGATGTAATGATTTTTGAACAAAAAGAGCGTTTAGGAACAGCTCATGCTGTTTTGTCTGCTCGTTCAGCTTTGCAAAAGGAAGTGGATGATGTTCTCATTGTTTTTGGGGATACTCCTCTCATTCAGCAAGATTCATTGCACCAAATGCGTGCACAGCTTGCTGATGGAGCAGATGTTGTTTTTGCAGGTTTTCATACCAAAAATCCAACAGGTTATGGGCGTCTTCTCGAGAAAAATGGTCAATTAATTGCAATTGTAGAAGAAAAAGACGCTAGCGATGAAGAAAAAAAGATTTCTTTTTGTAACGGTGGAATACTCGCTATGCGTGGAAAACATGCACTTTCTCTTTTAGAGAAAGTTGGTAATAACAATGTGAAAAAAGAATATTACTTAACAGATATTGCTTCTCTTGCAACACGCAAAGGATTAGATGTGCGTGTTGTTGAAGTTCCTTTTGAAGATATTGTAGGAATTAACAATGGTCTTGAGCTTTCTGAGGCTGATTCTTTGTGGCAAAAACGTAAAGCGCGCGATTTAATGTTATCGGGTGTTACACTCTTAAAGCCAGAAACACTCTATTTTTCTTATGATACAGAAATTGAACCAGGAGTGGTGATAGAACCAAATGTTTATTTTGGGTTAAGCGTAAAAGTACAATCTGGTGCGGTTATTCATGCATTTAGTTATCTCGAAGGTGCTGTGGTTGGTAGAGATGCACAGATTGGTCCCTATGCACGTTTGCGTCCTGGAACAGAGTTGGCGAAGTCCGTAAAGATTGGAAATTTTTGTGAAGTCAAACAAGCTAAGGTAGGAGAATCTTCTAAAATCAATCATTTAAGTTATATTGGTGATGCTGAAATTGGTGCATATACCAATATTGGAGCCGGTACAATTACTTGCAATTATGATGGATTTAACAAATATAAAACCGTGATTGGTGATCATGCTTTTGTTGGGTCTAATACGGCACTTGTTTCCCCATTGATAATAGGGGATGGCTCTTATGTTGCTTCAGGAAGTGTTATTACTGAAAATATTCCTATGAACAGTATGGCTTTTGGGCGTGCACGACAGGTTATAAAAGAGGGCTATGCGACAAAATTTCGAGAGCGCTTGTTAGAAAATAAACAGAAAAAATGATTATTTTCAGCTTATTCTTTTGTTTCGTGTTAATCTAATGATGGATGGGAGGTTTATTCTTAAAGATTGCCGTACTCCATGTTTGAATTATTTTTATTATTTATAGTTTTAAATAAAGGCTGTTGGATTGTTTTATAAGATTTAAATCTTAAGATGTGGGTTGGAGCTTTTTAATGTGTGGAATTATTGGAATTCTTGGAAAGAGGTGTGTTTCGTCCTCTTTGGTTGAGGGGTTAAAACGTCTTGAATATAGAGGGTATGATTCATCTGGGGTGGCAACGGTCCATAATGGGCATCTTTATCGTGTACGTGCTGAGGGGAAGCTTGTTCATTTAGAAGAAAAATTAAAAAAAACACCTCTGGAGGGAAATTTAGGGATTGGTCATACCCGTTGGGCTACGCATGGAATTGCTGTTGAACGCAATGCGCATCCCCATGTGACTGAAAAGCTTGCGATTGTTCATAATGGTATTATTGAAAACTTTGTAGAACTGCAAAAGGAACTCATAGAGGATGGTTGTATCTTTGTAACAGAGACGGATACGGAAGTTATTGCACATTTAATAACGCGTGCATTAAAAGATGGTCTTTCTCCGCAAGAAGCCATACGCACCAGTTGGAAAAGGCTGCAGGGGGCTTTTGCTATTGCTCTTATTTTCGAAGGTGAAGATAACCTTATGATTGCGGCTTGTTCTGGTCCACCTCTGGCAATTGGTTATGGAAAAGATGAATTTTTTGTGGGGTCAGATGCGATTGCTTTGGCACCATTCGTTGATTATATTAGCTATATGGAAGATGGGGATTGGGCTGTTCTCACACGGGAGGGTGTTACAATTTATGATGCTAATAACCAACCGGTAAAACGTCCTGTGACGACATTACTTGAAGGGGCTTTATTGATTTCTAAGGGTAATCATCGTCATTTTATGCACAAGGAAATGTTTGAACAACCTGAAGTGATTTCTCATAATTTGGCACATTATCTTGATCTTGGAAATTATGTCGTTCGACCCCTTGAGAATTTGATTGATTGGAAAAATATTCATCGTCTCCTTTTTGCGAGTTGTGGAACGGCGTATTATTCAACCTTAGTTGCGCGCTATTGGTTTGAGAAATTTGCCGCTTTAAGTGTTGATAATGATGTTGCTTCGGAGTTTCGTTATCGTGAACCTCCTATAACGTCTGATGTGTTATCGCTGTTTGTTTCTCAATCTGGTGAGACAGCTGATACATTGGCTTCTTTGCGTTATTGTCGTGAGCGGGGTGTAAAAACAGCAACAATTGTGAATGTAGAGCAATCAACAATGGCAAGGGAGGCTGATTTTATTCTCCCAACACTTGCCGGACCGGAAATAGGTGTTGCTTCAACAAAAGCTTTTACCTGTCAATTGGCAACGCTTGCTTCACTAGCACTTAGTGCTGCTAAACAACGTGGCTATCTTTCGGCTCAAATGGAAAAGAAACTGGTTCAACAGTTGGCAGAAGTTCCACGTATTTTAAATGAGGTCTTAAAACTAGAGAGCAAAATTGAATGTATTTGTCGTGATTTGGTAAATGCAAAAAGTGTTCTTTATCTAGGACGTGGAACTTCTTATCCGATTGCTTTGGAGGGAGCCCTTAAACTGAAAGAGCTTTCTTATATTCATGCTGAAGGTTATGCGGCAGGTGAATTAAAGCATGGACCAATTGCTCTGGTGGATGAGACAATACCCGTTATTGTTGTTGCACCGTATGATCGGTGGTTTGAAAAAACTTTTTCTAATATGCAAGAAGTGGTAGCGCGTAATGGTCGTATTATTTTAATAACCGATAAAAAAGGAGCAGAAGTAGCTTGTCTTAAGACTTTATCAACGATCACTTTGCCAGATGTTCCAGAATTTATTTCTCCTATTATTTATGCACTCCCTGTTCAGTTAATCGCTTATCATACGGCTGTTTTATTAGGAACAGATGTTGATCAACCCCGTAATTTAGCAAAATCAGTCACGGTTGAATAAAAGTATATTTCTGAATCTTTTGGAGAATAATCAAGTGTAAGAAATTGATTTATAATGAAACTTATTTTTTCATTTTTCTCTGTTGAACGAGAATACTGAAGAAAAGTTTTTTCTTTCTAAATCCTTTACGATAAAACGAAAAATATTTTCTTACCTGTCAAAAAATAGATCAGTTATGTGAATATAATGGTAAAAAAGACGCAATATTGCTTCTACTGTTTCAATGCAAGAATGATTCAGATTGAGAGAGAAGATAGTGCTGTTGATTTGTTATTCGTTCATGAAGCATAAAGATGCTAAGAGACTGCGTAGATCATTTATGGGTAATTCTAAGAGAGAAAACCATATTTGAACAGAGAGGTATTTAAGTTTTTTATTAGAGGGTCTTTTGTTATCCTGCTCGTAAGAGGCGTGCAGCATCGTTGTGTCCGAAAAGATAAAGGAGCAACCGTAAAGCTTGTCCTTGCTCAGAAGAAAGATGAGGATCGCGTTGTAAAAATAAACGAGCATCTTTTCTTGCCATTGACAAAAGATCGCTATGAACTGCAAGGTTTGCTATATGAAATTCAGGGACTCCGGATTGTTTTGTACCTAAAAGTTCTCCTTCGCCTCGTAGGCGCCAATCTTCTTCAGCAATTTCAAAACCATCTTCTGTATTGCGGATAATATTAAGGCGTGTTGCTGCTGTTTTAGTCAGTGGATCTTTATAGAGCAAAATGCAGGAAGATTTTTTATCGCCTCGTCCTACACGTCCACGTAATTGGTGCAATTGTGAAAGGCCAAAATGTTCCGCGTGTTCGATGATAATGATCGAAGCATCTGGAATATCTACTCCCACTTCAATGACGGTGGTTGCAACTAAAATACGTGTATTTCCACATTTAAAAGATGCCATAGCGGCTTCTTTTTCTGCTGTAGACATTTTTCCATGGATCATACCAACGTGTGCTCCAAAGCGCTCATGGAGAAATGCAAAGCGGTTTTCAATTGAAGTGAGATCAAGAGCTGTCGATTCCTCTACTAAAGGACAAATCCAATAGAGCTTTTCTCCTTTTTCTAATGCAATTGCGATTCTCTCTATAAGCTCATGAAGACGTTTCAAAGAAAGCGTTGCTGTTGTAATGGGTTGTCGTCCCATTGGTTTTTCGGTAATTTTAGAGACATCCATATCACCAAAAGCTGTTAAGACGAGTGTGCGCGGAATGGGCGTGGCGGTCATAACCAGCATATCAGCTTTATTGCCTTTTTCTGTAAGAGCGATACGTTGATGGACACCAAAACGGTGTTGTTCATCGATAATGGTTAAAGCGAGATTATTATAAGTAACGCTGTTTTGTATGAGAGCATGGGTTCCGATGACAATAGAAACTTGACCTGACAGAATATCATTCACGATATTTGTCCTCAACTTCCCTTTTTCTCGTCCTGTTAAAAGGGTTGTTTGTAATCCGACCTTTTCGGCAAGAGGAGCGATGGTGGCAAAATGTTGCCTGGCAAGCACTTCGGTTGGTGCCATTAAAGCTGATTGTCCTGAATTTTCAGCAATTTGTGCCATTGCCATCAATGCAACAACAGTTTTTCCTGCGCCTACATCACCTTGAAGTAGTCTTAGCATCGGTTCTGGTGAAGCAAGATCATTTGCGATATCTTCTACTGCTTTTTTTTGTCCGGTTGTGAGTTGAAAGGGGAGGATATTGAGCAATTTTTTAGTATAAATTCCTGTTGATGGTCGAGAAGTGCCAACAAGAGATTTAGTTTTCAAACGCACGAGTCCTAGTGCCAATTGACAAGCGAGCAATTCATCATAGGCAAGACGTTTGCGTGCTGTACTTTCTAAGGATAGATCGTCGGGGTTAATGGGCGCATGGATACGGCGTAAAGCAACAGAAAAAGAAGAAAAATTTTGCTGCTTTTTTACATTTTCATCTATCCATTCTGGGAGGAGAGGAACAAAATCAAGAGCGTTTTGTATGGCGCGTCTTAGTGTCTTTGCAGCTAGTCCTGCAGTAGAGGGATAGACAGGTTCGATGAGAGGTATCTGATTTGATTGTTCGCTTGGGGCAATATAGTCTGGATGCGCCATTGAAAGCTGTCCATTAAACCATTCAACTTTTCCTGATATAATGACTTTTTTTCCTTCGGGGAGTTGTTTTTTTAGCCAAAGAGGTTGAGCATGAAAAAAGACTAAATTTATTTTTCCTGTGTGATCATGGGCAATAACTCGATAGGGAATTCGGTTGTGACCACGGGGTGGTGATTGATGTTGATCGATGATAATTTCGAGCGTAACAGTATCTCCTTCTTTTGCACAAGCAATGCTGGGACGCATTCTGCGGTCTATAACGGAATGGGGCATTAATTGAAGAAGGTCAATAAGGGTTGCTTCGCGTTGTGTAGGATTAACATCTAAGAGTTTGGTCAATAAACCATAGACTTTAGGTGTAATACCAGAAAGAGTTCGAATAGAATTAAAAAGAGGGGTAAGAAGACTTGGAGGCATGAGCAAATTTAACCTGCCCTTTTTGTTTTTTCTAGACCTTTAGAAGAGCTTTTTGGGGATAACGTCATAAAGAGGAGGTTGCTTTATTTACACATTGAACTTTAGGAAGAAAAATACAATTAAAGGGTCAAAAATTAAAGTGCTTAGATGAGGTATATTGTTTTTCTTTTTATTTTAGGTGTTTATTTGCTGTGAATAGAAGCATTTTCTTGATAGAACTCTCTTATAAATATTAATAAAATTGGGATATTTCTCCTATGTATGATGATGAATTTATAGCTTTAAAGTTATGATAAACAGAAGTTTTTTCTTTTATAAGGGGTGCTGTTTAGCATTGATTTTGTAGTGGGAAATTGTGAGAGTGGTAAAAAATAAAATGCAAGAGAACAAAAATTCTCTTCCTCGCTTTATTCATTTGAGAGTGCATTCAGCTTATTCCTTGCTCGAGGGGGCTTTAAAAATCCCCCAAATTATTCAACAGGCGATTTCAGATCATGCACCAGCGGTTGCTATTACCGATACCAATAATTTATTTGGTGCTTTGGAATTTTCACAGCATTGTCTTTCTCATGGGGTCCAACCTATTATTGGTTGTCAGCTTACTGTTGACTTTCGTGATGAAAATGATCATTCACGTTTGGCTAAATGGCGTAATTCTTCTGATTTCTGCTCTATTGTTCTTTTGGCTGCTAGCAAAACCGGTTATGCTCATTTGGTTCGTCTTGTTAGCCGTGCTTATCTTGATAAATGTGATACTGATCCTCCTCATATTAAAGCTGATTGGTTGTCAGAACACAGTGAAGGAATAATCGCTTTAACGGGAGGAAAGGGAGGACCTATTAATCTTTCTTTGGCAGAAGAGAAAAAAGAACATGCTGTTGAGCGCTTAATTTATTTGAAAAAATCTTTTGCTGATCGTCTTTATGTGGAGTTACAACGGCATGGCTCTTATGATCAGAGAGTAGAAGCTGATCTTATTGAATTGGCTTATGCGCATGAAATTCCTCTTGTTGCAACAAATGAAGCTTTTTTTCTGAAAAGAGAAGGATATGAAGCCCATGATGCGCTGATGGCTGTTTCAGAAGGACAAATCGTCTCTAATCCAGATCGCAAACGTGTGACGCCAGATCATTATTTGAAGTCACAAGATGAAATGGTTACACTGTTTTCTGATCTTCCAGAAGCTTTGGAAAATAGTGTTGAAATTGCATTGCGTTGTCATATTGCCACGCCTCTTCGAAAACCGATATTGCCTCGTTTTATAGAACAATCTGCTAATTCAGAAAATACTTTAGAAATAGAAGATAGTGAGTTGTTAAATCAAGCTAAAGCTGGTTTGAAGATGCGGCTTGAAACAATAGGGTTGGCTGAAGGGTATACGATTGCAGATTATGAACAGCGGCTTGATTATGAAATTTCAGTTATTACGCGTATGCAATTTTCTGGATATTTTCTTATCGTTTCAGATTTCATAAAATGGGCAAAGGTTCATGATATTCCCGTTGGACCAGGACGGGGTTCTGGTGCTGGTTCACTTGTTGCTTATGCATTGACGATTACTGATGTTGATCCTTTACGGTTTTCTCTTCTCTTTGAACGTTTTCTCAACCCAGATCGTGTTTCGATGCCAGATTTTGATATCGACTTTTGTCAAGAGCGGCGCGAAGAAGTTATTCAATATGTTCAAAAAAAATATGGACGTGATCAAGTTGCTCAAATTATTACCTTTGGTAAGTTACAGGCGCGTGCAGTTTTGCGTGATGTGGGGCGTGTTTTAGAAGTTCCTTATCGTCAGGTGGATTATCTTACAAAATTAATTCCTGCCACGCCAGGAAGTCAGGTAGAATTGGCTGATGCTATTAAGGATGAACCTAAATTTGAAGAGGAAAAGAAAAAAGATCCCGTTGTTGGCCGCGCATTAGATATAGCACTTCAGTTGGAGGGACTTTATCGTCATGCTTCAACTCATGCTGCTGGGATTGTTATCGGAGATCGTCCACTTTGGGAGCTTGTCCCGATGTATCGTGATCCTCGTTCTGATATGCCTGTTACACAATTTAACATGAAATATGTGGAACAGGCGGGGCTGGTAAAATTTGATTTTCTTGGATTAAAAACGCTTACTGTTTTGAAAATGGCAGTCGATTTTGTTGCCAGAAAGGGGATTAAAATAGATTTATCAAATATTCCTCTGAATGATGAAGCAACCTACGCTATGATGGCACGTGGTGAAACGGTTGGTGTGTTTCAGGTGGAAAGTTCTGGTATGCGCAAGGCGTTGATTGGGATGAAGCCAGACCGTATTGAAGATATTATTGCGCTGGTCGCACTTTATCGTCCAGGTCCAATGGAGAATATTCCAACCTATAATGCACGCAAACATGGGGAAGAGGAAATTGCTTCTATTCATCCTAAAATAGATCATCTGATCAAAGAAACACAAGGTGTGATTGTTTATCAAGAACAGGTGATGCAGATTGCTCAGGTTCTTGCTGGTTATTCGCTTGGAGAAGCTGATTTATTACGTCGTGCTATGGGGAAAAAAATTCATGCTGAAATGCAAAAACAGCGTACGCGTTTTGTCAATGGAGCTGTTGCAGGTGGCGTGGATAAAGATCAAGCTGATATTATCTTTGATCTTTTAGCAAAATTTGCCGATTATGGTTTTAATAAATCGCATGCTGCTGCTTATGCAATTGTTTCTTACCAAACGGCTTATATGAAAGCAAACTATCCCGTTGAGTTTTTAGCTGCTTCAATGACATATGATATGACGAATACAGATAAGCTCAATGATTTTCGGCGTGAAGCATTAAGGTTGGGTATTGAAGTTATTGCACCTTCTATACAAACATCTCATCGTGTTTTTGAGGTTGGTGATAACTGTATTTATTATTCTCTTGCTGCCATTAAAGGTGTGGGAGAAACTGTTGTAGATCATATTGTTTCTTGTCGTGGGAATAAGATTTTTAAGGATTTGGAAGATTTTTGTGCGCGTGTTGATCCTCGTATTGTTAATAAGCGTGCGATGGAAAGTTTAGTTTGTGCTGGTGCTTTTGATTATTTTAACATTGCACGTGAGGTTTTATTAGCCAATCTTGGAACCCTTCATGCGCGTGCACTTCGTATTCTCGATGACAATTCTAGCGGGCAGGTTGATATATTTGGAATGGCAGGCGGATTAAAAGAACCATTGATTTTATCGCAAACAACCCCTTGGTTGCCGGCTGAGAAACTTTATCGAGAATTTCAAGCTATAGGTTTTTACTTTTCTGCGCATCCTTTGGAGGAGTATCAAGCTATTCTAAACAAAAAACGCATTCAGACTTGGGGTAATTTTGCCAATGCCGTTAAAGGGGGAGCAACGGCTGCACGGCTTGCTGGAACTGTTGTGGCAAAAAACGTGCGCAAAACAAAATCTGGTAAAAAAATGGGAATTATTCATTTTTCTGATACAAGTGGACAATATGAAGCAGTTCTCTTTTCTGAGGCACTCTCGGATTATGAAGAGATGCTAGAACCCGGAAAATCTTTTATTATTACGGTGAGCGCAGAAAATCGTTCTGAAGGAGTTAGTTTGCGAATTGAAACAATTCAGTCTTTGGAAAATGAATCATTACAACAGCATAAAATGATGCGTCTCTTTATAAAAACAGTTGATATGCTTCCACAAATTGAACAAAACTTAAATCTTGGGGGGAATGGAGAGGTGGGGCTTATTTTAATTCAAGAGGATGGATTGCGAGAAGTCGAAATTGCGCTTCCTAAGCGATATAAGGTAAATTCACATGTCGCAAATGCTATGAAATTAATTCAGGGTGTTGTTGATGTAGAATTGAGTTAAAGAAAGATTAAAGATGGGAGCTGATTTTGAGTGGTGTTTTTGCTTTTAGGAGAGCTAAAAATTGAGCTTTTAAAATCGGATTGTAGGTTTCGAAAAATATTGCTTTTATTTGAGTAAATTATGATATTTTTTTAGTGTCATAAAATTAAAAAAAATCTCGTTCTTTCGTAATATTCAAAGTGTCGGAAGGATTTTATAAGTTTTTATCATTATTTTTTATAGAATTCATCGCATCATACATGTAAAGCCAATTGAGATCTGACATAATGCTCTCTGGTGTACGAATTTTCATCATGAGATTGCGTGCAATTGCTATGGGACCGGTTGCATGATAGGCTAATCTATTGAAATCTCCGCGTTTTTTTACTGCTGCAATACGGGGTGTGCGTGTTGTTTCGTAAAGCGAAAGTGCTTTCGTTAATGAAAAATCTTTCAATGAAAGTGCTTTTGCTAATGTGGCAGCATCTTCGATTGCCATAGCGGCACCCTGTGCTGCAAAAGGTAAGGTAGCATGTGCGCAATCGCCAACAAATACTTGTCTCTCTAAACCGATAAAACGATTTTGTTTCATTTGAAAGAGTGGCCAATAACTCCATTCATCAATATGATCGAAAATTTGTAAGATTTTTGAATTCCAATCTTTAAAAAGAGATTTGAGTTTTTCTTTATTTCCTTTATGGGCCCATCCTTCTTTTAAATTTTCTCCATGCGTAATGGCGACAAAATTAAAAATTTTTTCTGATGATTGAATGGGGTAGACAACAAGATGATTTTTTGGTCCCATCCAAGCCGTAATTGTCTTCATATTTTGCAATGAAGAACGAAAGTTTTGAGGAAGATTATCAAATGTTGTTGTTGCACGCCAAGCAATAAAGCCACTAAAATTTGCTTTTTCATGAAAAGGAGATTGTTGCCGTAATGTTGACCAAACGCCATCACATCCGATCAGGAGGGGCGTTGAATGAAGCTGTTCTGTTGCCGTATCTGTTTTTATTGTCGTGATTTTAATGTTGGTTGCAGATTGGGTAGAAGATACAATCGTTTCGCCTGCTTTGTATTTGATCAAAGGATTTTCAATCACTGCATTATATAAAATTTTTTGTAAAGCCGCGCGGTGAATCGTCATATAAGGGGCTTTCCAATATTTTTCTGTTAGATTAATAAGATGAGCCCGTAGATGTATTTTTAAAGATAATCCATCTTTTAACTCAAGAAAATATGGGATTGTCGCGACTTCAGAGAGTTTGTTAAGAAGTTCCCAGCGAGCAAGAATAGATGTTGCATTTGGTGTCAGTTGAATACCAGCGCCTATCGTTTCAAGTTGCTTACACTTTTCGATAATGGTGCTTGCAATTCCTTTATGAGCGAGTGCTAAAGCAGTGCTTAAACCAGCAATTCCTCCTCCAACGATGATGGGTGACTGTTCCACAAATGATTTCATATTAAACAAGCAGAATGAAAAGAGGGGTTATTAAGAAAGCCAAAAAACGCAATTATAATAGCTTTTCTGGATTATATAAGCATCCTGTTGGGTTTGTTTGATCGTATGATAGCGAGGGAACATAACGATAAAGGGTTGAGCAGTAAGGGCAAATTTTCTCATCTGCTGTTCCCATGTCGATAAAGATATGAGGATGATCGAATGGGTGTGTAGCGCCTACACACATAAATTCTTTCACACCAATTTCGATTGTTTTATATCCAAGGTCATTTTGGAAATGAGGAATATTGTGATCAGCCATGGCATACAAACTCCAGAATAAATTTTCTCATCAGCTATGATTGGGCTCTTCTATTTTATAGGCGTGAGTTTGTAATAAAGCGTATAATAATGCAAGATGCTTTTTAAGACAAATTTCTCTTCTTTTATGCTATATTAGAATAGTTGTCTTAGCTTTTAGTGCTTTGCGCATAGCAATAATTCCAAGTATTTTTAAATATTAAATGGAAAAATGATGAGGGAAGTTAAGCATTGATATATTATTATGATGATAACATATTATCAAATGTTATGTGAGATATTTCGTCAAGGATTTTAGAAAATATAAAAGAAAATTATTTAGGATATATGGAACAGAGGGTGGTAAATAAAATTTCTATATCGAATATAACAATGAAAAATCCGGTACGGTTTATTAATCGAGAGTTTTCATGGCTACAATTTAATAATCGTGTTTTGATGGAAGCGGCTAATTCGAAACATCCTTTATTAGAACGTCTACAATTTCTTTCTATTTCAGCTGCAAATCTTGATGAGTTTTTTATGGTTCGTGTTGCAGGACTAGCAGCTCAAATTCGTGCTCGCGTTACAGCGTGCAGTGCAGATGGGCACACTCCACAGGAACAACTTGATATTGTATTAGCTGAGATTTTAAAGCTGCAGGCTCAACAACTACGAGAATTGAATGTTTTACGTGATGAATTAAAAAAGAATGATATTGAAATTATTTGTTCTGATGATCTTTCAGAAATTGAAAAATTATGGCTTGAAAAATATTTTCTTGAGACAATTTTTCCTGTTTTAAAACCTTTGCCTGTTGATTCTACTCATCCTTTTCCATTTATTCCTAATTTAGGGCTTTCTATTGCGCTTCAATTGTCTGGAGAAACTGATCAGAACTCACACACAGTGTTGTTGTCTATTTCAATGCTTTTAAGGCGTTTTATTCTTCTTCCTCAAGAAGGCAATCATTTTCGTTTTATTGCATCTGAAGATGTTATTTGCCTTTTTATTAAACATGTATTTCCTAACTATGAGGTTAAAGGAATTGGTACATTTAGAGTAATCCGAGATAGCGATATTGAAGTAGAAGAAGAAGCTGAGGATCTTGTTCACTTTTTTGAAATTGCTCTTAAAAGGCGGCGCCGTGGGCAGGTTATTCGAGTTGAGTTTGACGCAAAAATGCCAGAGAGTTTACGTCAATTTATAGCGAATAGTCTCGCTGTTCCTGATAATTGTATTAATGTTCTTGATGGATTTTTAGCGCTTAATACGGTATCAGAAATTGTTTCTATTCCTCGTGATGATCTCAAATTTATTCCTTATATTTCTCGTGTTCCAGAATGTATTCGTAAACATAAAGGGGATTGTTTTGCGGCTATTCGTGAAAATGATATTGTAATTCATCACCCCTATGAGACATTTGATGTTGTTGTCCAATTTTTACGTCAAGCTGCTTGCGATCCTGATGTTGTGGAAATCAAACAAACACTTTATCGTACATCAAATGATAGTCCAATTGTTGGCGCTTTGATTGAAGCAGCTGAACAGGGAAAGTCTGTGACTGCTTTGGTAGAACTTAAAGCACGTTTTGATGAGGAAGCAAATATTCGTTGGGCCCGAGATCTTGAATGTGCTGGGGTTCAAGTTATTTTTGGTTTTATTGCATTAAAAACGCATGCTAAGATGTCATTGGTTGTGAGACGTGAGGGAAAACGTCTTTGCTCTTATGTTCATCTTGGGACAGGAAATTATCATCCCATTAACGCTAAAACTTATACCGATCTTTCTTTTTTTTCCACAGATGATGATATCGCTCATGATGTTGCGTTATTGTTCAATTATATTGCGCAATATGAGCGTCCAAATGAAACAATGAAGATTGCTTTTTCACCCTTAACATTGCGTGGTCGTATCTTAGAGCATATTGAGGAAGAAATTGTTTACGCACAACAGGGAAGGTTTGCTGCTATTTGGATGAAAGTTAATGCATTGGTAGATCCTGAAATTATTGATGCTTTATATCGTGCTAGTCAAGCAGGGGTGCAAATTGATTTGGTTGTGCGGGGGATATGTTGTTTACGTCCTGGTATTCTAGGAATTTCGGATAATATTCGTGTAAAATCAATTGTCGGGCGTTTTCTTGAACATAGTCGCATTTTTTGTTTTGGGAATGGTCAAGATTTGCCTAATGAAAATGCAATCGTTTACTTAGGCTCTGCTGATATGATGCCTCGTAATCTGGACTATCGTATTGAAATATTGGTTCCAGTTTTTAATAAAATAGTCCGTCAAAAAATTCTTTTACAGATTATGTTAGCTAATATCATTGATAATCAACAAAGCTTTGATATACTTAAGGATGGAACATCAAAACGTATTACACCGCAGATAGGTGAAAGTCTATTTAATGCGCAGGAGTATTTTATGGCCAATACAAGTTTTGCGGGGGAAAATGAGTCTTTTGAGTCTTCTGTTTCGCGCTTGGTTGCGTTGCATCGGCAACAAGCCGAAATACATAAAGACTGAAATCCAATGACATATAGAGATGCTCAAGGTCGGTTAAAAGGGTGTAAGCCTGTTGCTGTTATTGACATTGGCTCAAATTCTGTTCGGTTGGTTATTTATGAGGGGCTTGTTCGATCACCAACAGTTTTGTTTAATGAAAAGATTCTTTGTGGTCTCGGTCATGGTGTGGCAAAAACGGGATTTTTAGAAGAAAAATCGATGAAAATGGCGTTGCAAACACTGAAACGGTTTCGTACGCTTTGTCGACAGATTGGGGCAGATGAGGTCTATACTTTAGCAACAGCAGCAGCACGAGATGCACAGAATGGCGTAGCATTTATTCAGCATGCTGAAGATATTTTGCAAAATAAAATATATCTTCTTTCAGGAAGTGAAGAAGCTATGTATTCAGCATATGGAGTTGTGTCTACTTTTTATCAACCAAAAGGTATTTCTGGGGATCTTGGTGGTGGAAGTCTTGAGCTGATTGATATTGATCATTCTGATGTTGGTGAAGGGATAACTCTTCCATTGGGTGGTTTAAGGCTACAGTATATGTCAAATAATGATAGTGCTGTAGCTACAAAAATTGTACATGAGCAATTTTATAAATCGTCTGTTGTTCGTACTCGTAAAGGTATAGCACGTTATTTTTATGCAGTAGGGGGGACATGGCGTAATTTGGCAAAACTCCATATGGCAATGAAACACTATCGGCTCCCTGTTATGCATGGCTATGAAGTTGATGCCGTTGAAATGGAGAACTTTTTACGTCTTGTAGCACGTGGCAATATTGATAATATGAGAGGGATTGCAGCGGTTTCTCAGAATCGTCGAAAACTTTTATCTTATGGGGCAATAGTTCTTATTGAACTCATTCAGTGTATGGAGTTTGAAAAGATAATCTTTTCTGGTGCTGGCGTTCGTGAAGGTTTTCTTTATTCACGTTTGCCGCAGGCGATTCGGCTTTCAGATCCTCTCATTGCAGCATGCACAGAAATGGCTATTTTACGGGCACGTTCACCAAAACAAGCAGAAGAACTCATTGATTTTACGACGAATGCTTTTGAAGTTTTTGGAATTTCAGAAACTGAAAATGAATGCCGTTATCGTCAAGCCGCTTGTCTTCTTGCAGATATTGGTTGGCGTATACATCCAGATTATCGAGGCAATGAAGCAGCAAATCAAATAGCTTTAGGATCTTATCCAGGAATTTCTCATGAAGGGCGCCTTTATGCAGCGCTTGCTGTTTTTTTTCGCAATACGAGTTTATTGGTTGATAAAGAATCTCTTCCCATTTTTCAATTAGCAACTCAAAATATAATTGAAAAAGCACGTATTCTTGGCGAAACTATGCGTATTGCTCATCTTTTTAGTGCTTCTGTTGCAGGAATTTTACCTCATTTATTGTGGCATAAAAAAGCAGATCATATTATCCTGCAGATCCCAAAGAATTACGCTGGGTTATTAGGAGAACGTCCTCTTGGACGATTACAGAAGTTATCAAAAATAATAAAACAACCTCTCGCTTTTGAAATTTTTTGATTTTTTTCTAATTTATTCGTGTTTTATGTCTTATAATAGGGCCATTGACAAGGGATAAACTAGGCAATCTATCATCACGAGCTGGACAATAGGACTTGTTCCATAACGCCCAAGCCAGACTCCATGCAAGGCATTTTTAATGCGCTGAGCATTCATAAAAGAAAACATAATTTTTTATTCTGTTATTTGCGTCACAGGATGGATTTTTCACTTCATAAGCTTCATGTGAAAATGAAAAGCCTTGTCCATTTTTACGTGAAAAGATTTTCTTTTATGCTGCGTCGTTATAACGTTTCTGTTTAGCTTGCTCGATTATCTTGATAAGATTCGATTGTAACCAACGCGATAAAAAACCAAACTTTAAAGGTTTTGGAAGAGATCCATTGGTTACATGACGGCGGAATGTTGAAATACTCATATGAAACAGTTTTGCACTTTCACGGTCTGGCAAAAGAATATCATTTCAGTCATTATAAAATCCTTTCACTATAAAAAATAGAAATAAATCATAACTATTTATTAACCATGATTTTTTGAATCCTTTGAAAGGTGTTTAATCTATAAAAAAAACAGCGCTTTATCATATAATTTCTTATGTAAAACTTTATGAGTCTTATTGAGATGGAATAAGAGAAACTTACGATATTCGGGGGGCTAATTTAATATAAATAACGCTAGATTATCTTTATAAATAAATATATTGCCTTTGTTAGGTATTTTAGTTGTTATGCTGGATCGTTTTTGATTGTTAGATTGCAATCTCGGTAGTTTTTTTTAATACGATATGGTGACGTGAGGCATTATATCTTTGTTTGTTCCGATTGCTAGGCTACTATTTTTGTAATGAATACGCTTTTATTATCAGAGCTTTTTCTTTTTAAAACTTTTAAATGAGGAGCTGTCTGTTTTTTTAGATTTTCTTAATAAGATTGCTATTTGATTGATCTAATAAAGATTTATCTGTCATTTTAATAAGAGTTTACTATTCAAGTTTTTAACTTTGTCAGAAGTAGGTTTTATTTATCCTATTTGCGTTGGCCTATAGGGCATACCAATTGATGTAGATTAATGGATTTTTAAAATAAAAATGTAAATTAAAGCTGTTTTGTGCTTACTTTTCCATCGTTAAAGTAAAATCCTATCTGGCCCTTTAGCAGTTGTTCGGCTTTTTGACCAAATATTTCATAGCGCCAGCCATTCATAGCAGGAATATTTTTCTTTATTCCTCCATTGGCAATTTTTTCTAAATCATTAGATGTTGCAATAATTTTAGGGGCAATGCTGTTTTCATTTGCAACAATTTTTAATAACACTTTGAGTAGATCGATAACAGCGGCCGTCGTATCATTGAGTGGATTATGTTTAGGAATGGGGGGTAAAGTAGAAAGATCCACCTCTAATCCTTCGTGGACAGCTTTGATTAATGATTGAGAAATTGAGAGTTTATCCCAGTTCTTATTAAGACTGCGCAACCGCTTTAATGCAGATTCATCTTTTGGTTGTTGGGTTGCTATTTCTATAAGACATTCATCTTTTATGATATGACGACGTGGCATATTGTATTTTCGTGCTTCACGTTCCCGCCAAGCTGCTATCTTTTGTAATACAGCAAGTTCACGTGGCTTTTTAATTTTTCCTTTCACTTTTTTCCATGCTTCATCTTCTGGCATATCATAGGTTTTAGGATTTAAAAGGATTGTTATTTCATCGTCCATCCAGTGAGCACGTTGATTTTTTTCTAACCTTTTTTTCAATAACAGGTAAACATCTCTTAAGTAAGTTACATCGGCAAGTGCATAGAGCAGTTGTTTTTCAGACAAAGGGCGGTAACTCCAGTCTGTAAAGCGGGAGGATTTATCAAGATGATGCCCCGTGCAGCGTTGTACAATTTGATCATAGGAGATAGAATCACCAAATCCACAAATTGATCCTGCTATTTGCGTATCAAAGAGAGGGGAAGGAATAACACCTCCAAGATGATAAATTGTTTCAATATCTTGGCGCGCAGCATGAAAAACTTTTACAACTTTTTTATCGATCATAAGGTCAAAAAAAGGTTGTAAATCAATATCTGGTGCTATGGGATCAATCAAAACTGTGACATCTGGTGATGCGAGCTGGATTAAACACAGTTGAGGCCAAAAAGTTGTTTCGCGGATAAACTCAGTATCGACTGTTACAAAATCAGAGGTACGTAGAGCGTTAAGTGCAATTTCAAGATCTGTTGTTTGTGTAATAAGATTCATCATTTTATTATAATTCGATAAATTAAATTTGTGCTTTATTGACTTTATTTTTGAGTTTTTATTCTCATATCTTGACAAATGGTTATTAAAAAGCGTTTGTAGCGCATGTGAATATTATAATCAAAGGCAAAAAACATGCACCGTTATCGCAGTCATCATTGTGCGGCTCTTCGTAGATGTGATGTAGGAACACAAGTTCGTCTTTCGGGGTGGGTTCATCGTGTTCGTGATCATGGAGGGATTCTTTTTGTGGATTTACGTGATCATTTTGGAATCACACAAATTGTTGCTGATCCTGCTTCACCAGCTTTTAAAGTTATTGAAAAAGTGCGTTCTGAATGGGTTATTCGTGTGGATGGGGAGGTGTGTGCTCGTTCTGATGAGGTTATTAATGCAACGCTTCCAACAGGTGAGATTGAAATTTTTGCACAAGAGGTAGAAATTCTTTCGAAATCTGATGAGCTTCCTTTACCGATTTTTGGTGAGCCTGATTATCCAGAAGATATTCGATTAAAATATCGTTTTCTTGATTTGCGTCGGGAGACTATGCACAAAAATATCATGCGTCGGACTGAAATTATTGCGGCTATGAGACGGGCTATGCAAAATAATGGTTTTACGGAATTTACGACGCCACTTTTGACAGCTTCATCGCCGGAAGGAGCGCGTGATTTTTTGGTTCCAAGTCGTGTTCATCAGGGAAAATTTTATGCGTTACCGCAAGCGCCACAGCAATATAAACAATTGTTGATGATGTCAGGTTTTGATCGTTATTTTCAGATTGCTCCATGTTTTAGAGATGAAGATCCAAGGGCCGACCGTCTTCCTGGTGAATTTTATCAATTAGATGTTGAAATGAGTTTTGTTGAGCAAGAAGATGTTTTAGCAACTATGGAACCTATTATGCGTTCTATTTTTGAAGAATTTGCAGATGGAAAGACTGTGACACAAAGCTTTCCTCGCATTTCCTATGATGAAGCAATGCAAAAATATGGTTCTGATAAGCCTGATCTACGTAATCCGATCATTATGGAAGATGTTTCTCAGCATTTTTATAATTCTGGTTTCAAAGTCTTTGCTCAAATTTTAGCGAATGATGAGAATGCTCAAGTGTGGGCTATTCCAGCTAAAACGGGTGGAAGTCGTGCTTTTTGTGATCGTATGAATGTATGGGCACAAGGTGAGGGGCAACCAGGGCTCGGTTATATTTTTTGGCGTGAAGAAGAAGGAAAATTTGAAGGAGCAGGGCCTATCGCCAAAAATATTGGTGAACAGAGGACTGAAGCAATCCGTATACAGCTTGGGCTTGAAAGTGGGGATGCCTGTTTTTTTGTAGCTGGCGATCCAAAAAAGTTTTCATCTTTTGCCGGAGCCGCACGCACAAGGGTAGGAGAAGAATTAGATCTTCTTGATAGAGATAGTTTCTCTTTGGCGTGGATTGTTGATTTTCCATTTTTTGAATGGAATGAAGATGAAAAAAAGATTGATTTTGGACATAATCCTTTTTCTATGCCTCAAGGGGGAGAAAATGCCCTTGCCTGTCAAGATCCTCTTACTATTAAAGCTTTTCAATATGATCTTGTTTGCAATGGTTATGAAATTGCATCAGGTGGAATTCGTAATCACTTACCAGAAATGATGCTTAAAGTTTTTGAACTTGTAGGACTTTCTAAGGAAGTTGTGAAAGATCGTTTCGGTGGTCTTTATCGTGCATTCCATTATGGGGCTCCACCACATGGTGGTATGGCTGCAGGAATTGACCGCATCATTATGCTGTTGCAAGGTGTTAAAAATTTGCGTGAAGTTGCTTTATTTCCTATGAATCAACAGGCGCTTGATCTTTTGATGAGTGCTCCGTCTGATGTTTCTCCTACACAATTACGTGATTTAGGAATCCGCATGGCTCCTACTCACAAAAATAGCTCATAAAGTTGATAATGGATTGTTTTCATCTTTTCTACGTAGAGTGAAGTTTTGATGCCTTTCAAGAGCCGTCGGTGTGTGTGGCTGTTTGTGAAATTTAGATAGGTAAAAACGCTATTGTGTTGATTCTTTACGAGGCATTTTTATTCCTTGTTTCTATAGTGGCTCTTCCACTTGTGATAGGTGAGGAAATGATTATGATTGCTTGATCATGAATAAATTAGAAATGAAAGAACTCTATAATATTCGGGAGTCTCATTTTAGTTGAAAAAAATGAATTATCTTTATGTGTCAATATATTATTTATTTTTTATTGAAGTTTTTACAACGTTGTAGCAGAGAATTGTGTCTCTTCGTTTTTATGAAAATAATGTGATTTTCCATTCTATGGACTTACTCTAAAAAGTTTAAATTTCATAAGTTTTGAATATTTTTTAGTTTTTCATAGAAAAACTGAAGGGGATTGTTATACAATTTATCTTTATAATAAAAGATGATGTTTGAAAGGTGCTTTTGTCATTCCAGAAAGGATGAAATAACTCTTTGTGGGCAGTTAAATTATCGTCGGATTTGACAAAGCTTTCAATAAATTACTTAGGACAAGGGGGACGGACATGTATAAATTTTTCAAATTGATATAATTTTCTGTTCATGTTCTAATTGCAGCGTTTGTTTTTATGTAATTGACTTTTAATAAAAAAGTCGACTCATAGAAGATTTCACTAAATAAATCCTATAAGATAATTTCTTATTATTGTGGGAATTGTTGTTTTAATACTATGTCTGATAAAATGAATTTACCTTTTGATAAAGAACATATTGAACCAATAGAATTACGTTCTGCTTTACAGGAACGTTATTTGGCTTATGCACTTTCTACGATTACACACCGTGCATTGCCTGATGTACGTGATGGATTGAAGCCGGTCCACCGGCGGATTGTTCATGCGATGCGTCTTCTCAAACTAAATCCTGGACAGTCTTATGCGAAATGTGCGCGGATTGTTGGTGATGTCATGGGAAAATTTCATCCTCATGGGGATGCGTCTATTTATGATGCCTTGGTGCGCTTGGCTCAAAGTTTTGCTGTTCGTTATCCGTTGGTTGATGGGCAAGGCAATTTTGGTAATATTGATGGTGATAATGCTGCTGCCATGCGTTATACGGAAGCACGTATGACTGAAGTGGCTGCATTGTTACTTGAAGGAATTAATGAGAATGCTATTGATTTTCGTTTAACCTATAATGAGGAAGATGAAGAGCCGGTTGTTTTACCAGGAGCTTTCCCTAATCTTTTAGCAAATGGTTCTTCTGGTATTGCTGTTGGTATGGCAACATCTATTCCACCCCATAATGTTGCTGAGCTTTGTGATGCAGCACTCCATTTGATTGCGCATCCCGATGTAAATGATGAGGCATTAAATCAATTCGTTCTTGGTCCTGATTTTCCGACGGGGGGAATTTTAGTTGAACCTAAAAAAAGTATTGAGGAATCCTATCGTGTTGGGCGTGGATTCTTTCGCTTGCGTTCACGTTGGCATCAGGAACCTGGTAGCCGTGGTTCTTATGTGATTGTTGTGACTGAAATTCCCTATCAGATTCAAAAGTCACGTCTTATTGAAAAAACAGCAGAGTTATTGCTTGCACGCCGATTGCCAATGCTTGAGGATATCCAAGATGAATCAGCAGAAGATATCAGAATCGTGCTGGTTCCTAAAAATCGGTCGGTTGATCCGGAGCTCCTTATGGAGTCTCTTTTTAAATTGACTGACTTTGAAGTAAGATTTCCCCTCAATCTGAATGTTTTGTCTTTGGGAAAAATACCCAATGTTCTTTCTTTGCGAGAAAGTTTGCAGCAATGGCTTGAACATCGTCAAGAAGTGCTTATTCGTCGCTCTCATTATCGGCTTGATCAAATTGATAGCCGATTGGAAATTCTTCATGGATATCTTATTGCCTATTTAAATCTCGATGAGGTCATTCAGATTATTCGTGAAGAGGATGAACCGAAAAAGAAGCTGATTAATCGGTTTGAATTAACAGAAAATCAAGCTGAAGCTATTCTTAATATGCGCTTGCGTTCTTTGCGTAAACTTGAGGAATTTGAAATTCGTAAAGAATTTGAAAGTTTGAAAGCTGAAAAAGAAAAACTACAGAATTTGTTAGCTTCTCCTATAAAACAGTGGAAAATAATTTCAGAAGAAATCAAAAAAGTTCGAAACACTTTTGGTCCTGAAACACTCTTGGGGAAAAGACGTACGACGTTTGAAGAGGCACCAAGACATGATCTTGATGATATTCAACAAGCAATGATCGAAAAAGAACCGATTACTATTGTTATTTCTGAAAAGGGGTGGATGCGCGCTTTGAAGGGACATTTGACCGATTATAAAGCGCTTTCTTTTAAAGAAGGAGACAGTTTAAAGTTAGCATTTCCGGCATTTACAACCGACAAGATTGTGCTGATCAGTACGGGTGGAAAGTTTTTTGCTATTGGTGCAAATAGTTTACCTGGAGGGCGGGGACATGGTGAACCTATTCGTCTTTTAGTTGATATGGATGATGAGCACGATGTTCTCACAGCTTTTGTGCATCGCGCCGAGGAAAAATTGCTCTTGGTTTCATCTCACGGTAATGGTTTTATTGTTTCTTCTGCAGAAGTGATCGCCAATACACGAAAAGGAAAGCAAGTGATGAATGTGAAAGCTCCTGATAAGGTAAAGCTTTGTGTTCCGGTAAATGGTGATCATGTGGCTGTAGTTGGTGAAAACCGTAAAATGCTTATTTTTTCTATTGAACAAATACCAGAAATGAATCGCGGTAAAGGTGTTCGTTTACAGCGTTATAAAGAAGGTGGTGTTGTTGATGCCAAGACTTTTAATTTATCAGAAGGCTTAAGTTGGCAAGATACAGCTGAACGAATCTTTAACCGTCAGGCGGACGATCTCTTTGAATGGATGGGAACGCGTGCGGGAGTTGGGCGTTTGGTTCCAAAAGGATTTCCAAAATCAGGAAAATTTATTAATTAAATGTATTTTATAAATGGGGAAAATTCCCTATAGTTTTATGATTGTTTAAGATATTAATTTATAAGGATAATTTATTATTTTTATATTGAAAGAAAGACCTAAAGCGTAAGTTTTTCTCTTATTTCGATCTTGTTCAGGTTAAATCAATCAAAACTGTTTGTTTGCCTATCATGAGATGAGAGACCAGCCCGTCTTCATAAAAACTATTGAAGAAAAGAATAAAAATATTTTTTAATAAACCGTTTCACATACAAGAGTTGTTGCGACAATAGGTATGTTTGTTTTTTTACATTATACCATTTATGGGTGCTGTCGTGAAATGATTTGATATTTCGAGAGCTGTACCTTTAAACAAACAATGTGAATGTTAACACAAGAGTGTTCTATTTGGAGATGTTTTATTTTGTCTGATAGGTTTATCTTCTTATTGTTCAAGAGAGATGTTATTAATCTTTCATAGTAATATTTATTCGTTAGGATTACTATGATATTGTCTAAAAAGATGACCACGTTCAGCCCATAAGACGAGAAGTATGGCAGTGAGACTCAGAAAGAAAAATCCTGCTGAGTTTGGGATGGTTGTTTCATCAAATTGTTGGGCAATAAAAAAGCTAAGTCCTGCACCGATAGATGTTTGAAGAAAGCCGGATACAGAAGAAGCTGTTCCAGCTATTTCTCCTACAGGTTCAAGAGCGAGTGTATTGAAATTGGCCATAATACCACCGCAGGTAAACATTAATATACAATATAACGTCATATAAAAAGGAAAAGGGATAACACCACCTGCTAAGATGGACCCAATAAACCAAATGCATGAAGCAGCACAAAAGAGCAAAAGCATAGTATGAGCAATACGCCGCATTCCAAGGCGTCCAACGAGTTGAGAGTTAAAGAATGATGATAGAGCTTGAAATGCAGCACCAACTGCAAAAGCAATAGGGAACCAAAGTCCTAGATTATAGATCCCTTCATATGTTTGTTGTGATGTATTAACGGCGGTAAAGATACAGCCTAAAATAATGGAAGTTGCAAGTGTATAGCAAAGTGTTGTGCGATTGGTTATTACAATCCATAAGTTGTGTTTAACTGAAAAAAAGGAAAGAGAGCGTTGCGTATAAAGAGTTTCAGGCAAGCGCAGTTGAATCCAAATCATCAGTCCTAAACCAATCATTGCCATGAAAATAAAAATATATTGCCAATGTCCGAGCAGTAAAATGAGCTGTCCTGTTGCGGGACCAACCATTGGTGCAACAAGAAAAACCATCATAACAATAGACATAACTTCTGCCATTTTTCGACCACTGTAAAGATCACGTACGACGGAAACTGTAAGAACCCGCATAGCAGCCCCTCCAATACCTTGCAAGATACGTAAAATAAGCAAGAGAGAAAAATCAGTTACAAAGGCACAGCCAATCGCCGTAAATGAATAAAAAGCAAGCCCGAGAAGAATAAGTTTACGTCGTCCATACCTATCGCTTATTGGACCGAAAAATATTTGAGCAATGCCATAGCTAATAAGATAACTCGAAATGATATAATGTTGATCATTTTCATTGAGAACATTTAAGCCGTCTAAAATATTGGGCATAGCTGGCAGCATAATATCAACAGCTATAGCGTTAATAGCCATAAGCGAAGCAATAAGAATAACAAATTCTTTATAGCCAATTTTATTTCTAATCGCATCTCTATGCGTTTGTTCATCGACTGAATATGACATATGGCATCCTTGAAATAAAAATTTCGTCTGAAAACAGCTCTTTTTAAGAGTCTGAATAAAATGAAAGATACCTATGATTGATTACAGGGAATATTTTTTTCTTTCAAAAGTTCCTGTAACTCATTGTTTTGAAACATTTCTTTAACAATATCACAGCCTCCGATAAATTCACCTTTGATATAAAGCTGTGGAATTGTTGGCCAATTTGAGTAATCTTTAATCCCTTGACGCAATTCGTTAGAAGTTAAGATATTAATCCCTTTATAATTCAATCCTAAATAATCAAGGATTTGAACCACTTGTCCTGAAAACCCGCATTGCGGAGCGTCAGGTGTTCCTTTCATGAATAAAATGACATCGTTTGTTTTAATTTCGTTGTCAATAAAATCATGAACAGTGGTCATTTTTATCCCTCGATATTTCAGATTTTTATCAGTGTGTAATTTATATCCATACTGCTTTTAATCGTATTAAATGTGTGAATGCAAGAAAAAATTTTAGATTATTTGGGGACATTTGTTTGCAACATTAAGGCGTGAAGGTCATTTCCCATATTGCCTTTAAGGGCATCATAGACCATTTTATGTTGTTGAACACGGGTTTTACCACGAAAACTTTCAGAAATAACTTCTGCAGCATAATGTTCCCCATCTCCAGCAAGATCACGAATTGTTACAGTAGCATCAGGAATGCCTTCACGAATAAGCGTTTCAATTGCATGGGCACTCATTGCCATCATTATTCTCCTATGTTGTTCATTTTTTTATAAAGGCTGTTTAAGAGAAAAAACAATTTTTATTCTTCACCCATAAATTGTGGAAACCAGTTTTCATAGGCTTTTGTGAGTTTGTCTACTGAAAGTGTTAATATCCCATCTATATTAAGAGAAGTACCCTCGACTTGACCTAGCTCTGTTAAAGAAACTGTATTGATTTGTGCACGCTCTTTAAGACTATTAAGAGAGTGAGGTTTGACGGCTAAAAGATAACGTCCTTGGTCTTCTCCAAAAAGTTCTGCATGATGGGGTGATTTATTGCTTAATTTTACTTTGATTCCTTTACCTGCTTTAATCACCATTTCAGCAAGTGCTATCGCTAATCCTCCGTCAGAAAGGTCATGGGCGGCGTGAATAAAACCACGATGTATGACATCTCGAACAAATTGACCATGCTTTTTTTCAAGTTGTAAATCTACAGGGGGGGGGGCGCCTGCATCAATATTTAAAATGTTACGTGCATAGATTGATTGTCCTAAATGGGAGCCGCAATTTCCTACTAAAACAAGAATATCTCCATTTTGCATACCACTTATTGTTACCATTTTAGACCAATCATTAAGAAGGCCTACACCAGCAATTGTGGGGGTTGGAAGAATGGCTTCCCCATTTGTTTCATTGTAAAGAGAAACATTGCCTGAAACGATAGGAAAATCGAGGATTCTACAAGCTTCTCCTATACCTTTAATAGCAAAAACCAGCTGTCCCATAATTTCAGGTTTTTCAGGGTTACCAAAATTGAGATTATCTGTAGCAGCCAGTGGTGTTGCACCTGTCGTACTAATGTTTCGCCAGCATTCTGCGACAGCTTGTTTCCCCCCTTCATAAGGGTCTGCTTCACAATAGCGAGGTGTTACATCAGAAGAAAAAGCAAGAGCACGTTTGCTGTTGTTTCCTACACGGATAACGCCTGCATCACCTCCTGGACAAACAAGGCTATTTCCTTGGATAAGGGTATCATATTGTTCATAAACCCATCGCCGTGAACTTTGATTAGCAGAATTCAATAAGGTCAGAAGCGCATCACCAAGATTTTCAACTTTTTTGACGTCTTCTGCTTTCAAGGGTGTTTTTTTTGCCGGCTCACTCCAAGGACGATCATAAACAGGCGCTTCATCACCAAGCTCTTTGATGGGAAGATTGACAACTTCTTCCCCTTGATGAAATACACGAAAACGTAAATCATCGGTTGTTTTCCCAATGATAGAAAAATGTAGCCCCCACTTATGAAAAATTGCTTCTGCTTGCTTTTCTAGTTCTGGTTTAAGGACCATGAGCATACGCTCTTGACTTTCAGAAAGCATCATTTCATAGGCTGTCATGTTTTCTTCTCGAACAGGAACTGTATCGAGATTAAGCTGTATCCCTAAATTTCCTTTTGCCCCCATTTCAACGGCAGAAGAGGTGAGTCCTGCGGCTCCCATATCTTGAATAGCAACCACGGCTCTAAGTTCCATGAGCTCTAAACATGCTTCAAGGAGACATTTTTCTGTAAAAGGATCACCTACTTGAACAGTTGGGCGTTTTTCACTGATTGAATCATCAAATTCAGCAGAGGCCATTGTTGCTCCACCGACACCATCACGTCCTGTTTTTGCACCAAGGTAAACAACAGGGAGTCCAATACCTTGCGCTTTAGAATAAAAAAGGGCGTTTGTCTTTGCAATACCGGCGACAAAAGCGTTAACAAGGATATTGCCATTATAACGCTCATCAAAATTTACTTCTCCACCAACCGTTGGAACGCCAAAAGAATTGCTGTAACCACCTATTCCAGAAACAACACCAGAAACAAGATGGCGTGTTCGTGGGTGATCAGGAGCACCAAATCGCAATGCATTCATAGCAGCAACAGGACGGGCTCCCATTGTAAAGACATCACGTAAAATACCACCAACACCTGTCGCTGCACCTTGATAAGGTTCAATATAAGAAGGGTGGTTATGGCTTTCCATTTTGAAAACAACACATTGTCCTTCGCCAATATCGACAACACCAGCATTTTCACCAGGTCCTTGGATGACACATTTTCCTTCTGTCGGAAGAGTTTTTAGCCATTTTTTAGATGATTTATAGGAACAATGTTCGTTCCACATTGCAGAAAAAATTCCTAGTTCAGTAAATGTTGGTTCTCTACCGATTAACGTCAGGATACGTTGATATTCATCTTCTTTTAGCCCGTGTTGTGCAATGAGTTCTGGTGTAATAGTGATGTTATTGCAAGGCTTCATGAGTATTTATCCGTCAAATTAATCGAAATTTAGCATTTTTATTTTTTTAACCTAGCAGCTTATATTATAAACAATAATGTTGTTTAATAATAAAAATATTTATAGACAGTAAGCTGAAGATTTTGTCCGTTTGTTTGGTGGGATTTAAGACTAAAAATGGTCTTAAATAATTATGTGTTTAGAAAATAATATCCATTGTTGTTTGTGAAGAGCTTTGTTTATAGATTTACGATGCGAGAAATGGTATAAATCCTTGTTTTTTAAATTATGGAGCGCGAGTATTTTTGCAGCATTATCCATTTACTAACTCTAAAGCACTTTGAAAAAGTAAACGACCGTCAGTACCTCCATGGGCGGGTTCAATAAAGTTTTCAGGATGGGGCATCATACCAAGAATATTACCAGCTTTATTAACAATACCAGCAATATCTTTCATTGAGCCGTTCGGGTTTGTATTTTCTGCATAGCGAAAAACAATTTGTTCATTGTCTTCCATTTGTTTCAATGTTTCACTATCAACAAAATAATTTCCGTCATGATGGGCAACAGGACAACGAATAATTTGTCCTTTAGAATAATATCGAGAAAATTTTGTCTTGGCGTTGACGACTTCAAGTTTGATTTCACGACAAACAAACTTTAAAGAAGCGTTACGCATTAAAGTACCGGGTAATAATCCTGCTTCCAACAAAATTTGAAATCCATTACAGATACCTATAATTGTCGTACCTTCTTGTGCTTTTTCACGAATGGCTTTTAAGACGGGAGTTCGCGCTCCAATCGCACCACATCTTAAGTAGTCGCCATAGGAAAAACCACCAGGAATAATAATAACATCTACATCTGGAATTGTTGTTTCTGTTTGCCAAATTTTTAGTGGCTCAACTCCCGTTATATGATGTAATGCTGCAACCATATCTCGATCACGATTTAATCCAGGAAGTTGAATGATGGCAGTTTTCATGAGCGTTTCACTTAAAAAAGTTCGATTGTATAATTTTCAATGACAGTATTTGCGAGTAACTCTTCACACATTTGTTCAAGTTTTTTCTTTGCGGTTTCAGAAGGTAGTTCATCAAGAACAATATCAAAAACCTTTCCTTGACGAATGGATTGAATGCCTTCGAAAGCTAAACTTTTTAAAGCACCGACAATTGCTTCTCCTTGTGGATCAAGAACGCTTTCTCTTAAAGTAACTGTAATGCGTGCTTTCATTTTTTGCTTCCTGTTTTTAAAAGAACCTCTCCTTTGAAGAGGGGTATTTATATAAGGTAATGTTTTTTTACCTTGTTTTTACTTTACGAGAACGGGACCACTTGGTCGTGTTGGTTCATTTTCATTCATAATACCAAGACGTTTGGCAACTTCTTGATAGGCATTAATAAGCCCACCCATATCACGACGAAAACGGTCTTTATCCATTTTTTCTTGTGTGTGCATATCCCATAGTCGTGCAGAATCAGGAGAGATTTCATCAGCAAGAACAATGCGCATCGTTTCATCTTCCCACAGGCGACCAAATTCCATTTTAAAATCAATTAATTGGATGTTAACACCGGCAAAAAGCCCAGAAAGAAAATCATTAATACGAATTGAAAGTTGCATGATATCTTCTATCTCTTGTGGGACAGCCCACCCAAAAGCTGTGATATGTTCTTCCGTTACCATAGGATCATCGAGAGAATCATTTTTATAGTAGAATTCAATGATGGATTGCGGAAGCGGGGTTCCTTCTTCCAGTCCTAAACGCTTAGCAAGAGAGCCAGCAGCAACATTGCGAACAACAACTTCCAACGGAATGATTTCCACCGCTTTAATAAGCTGTTCGCGCATGTTTATACGTTTGATAAAATGTGTTGGGATGCCCAAACGTCCAAGATGGCTAAAAATATGTTCCGAAATTCGGTTGTTTAAAACCCCCTTTCCGTCGATAATTTCATGTTTTTTTGCATTAAAGGCAGTTGCATCATCTTTAAAAAATTGAATATAAGTCCCTGGTTCAGGTCCTTCATATAAAATTTTAGCCTTGCCTTCATAAATACGGTGGCGACGATTCATCATGATTCTCTATTTATCTTGAGAGGTTTTTAATAACATTGATAAATGATACTATCCTAATTGATAGAATTTCTCAATGATATTGCTATGATACTTTTATAATTTTTATCATTACACGTTTACCCAAAGGTGAAGATACATAAGCGATGAGAAAGAAGATCACCTCTTTTGGATCAAATTTTTGCAAGAAAGTGAGAGAGGACCATAAGCCCTTCAGGCCAAGGTCCGTGTCCGGATTCTGCGTTAATATGGCCAGAATACCCAGCATCAACAAAGAGTGATCCCCAATCATTGGCAATTTTTTCTGCTACTGAAAATTGACAAAACTCATCGTTGCGACTGGCTATGACAATAGAAGGAAAAGGAAGCTTTTGGCGATGATAGGGGCCAAATGTCATTAAATGTTTGGGACGTATTTTTTCATTGGCGACATCTGGAGGTGCAACAAAGAATGCGCCACAAATTTTTTCTGTATTTTGTACAGTTGCATGAATAACACTGGGAACTCCTAATGAATGAGCAATAAGCATAACAGGCCTTTGAGCTTTTGCGATGGCGGTTTTAACTTTGTTAACCCACTCTTCACAAACAGGCTTTGACCAATGGAGTTGTTCAATGCGGCGGGCTGTCGACAATTTTTTTTCCCAGCGTGTTTGCCAATGATCTGGACCAGATCCTTTGTAGCCAGGAACAATAAGAATATCGAGTTGATTTGCTCTCATGAATTGTTTTCTTTGTTACAACAGATTTTTGATCATAGGTGGAATGGATTTTGGTTTTCTATGTCGCTTTATTGTTCTTCAAAAACACGTTTAAAAATCGTATTGATATGTTTGGTGTGGTAAGAAAGATCAAATTTTTCGCGAAGTTCTTCTTCACTTAAAGCTTTGGTAACATCTTTGTCATTGAGGAGTTCTTCTAAAAAATCTTTTCCTTGTTCCCAAACTTTCATCGCATTTCGTTGTACAATTCGATAAGAATCTTCACGACTAATCCCTGCTTGTGTGAGGGCTAAAAGAACCCGTTGTGAGTGAACAAGACCGCGGAATTTATTGAGATTTTTTTGCATATTTTCTGGATAGACAATAAGATTTTCAATGACAGATGTGAGGCGAGAAAGAGCAAAATCAAGTGTAATAGTCGCATCTGGAGCAATATAACGCTCAACAGATGAATGGGAAATATCACGTTCATGCCAAAGAGCTACATTTTCCATGGCTGGGAGTGCAAATGCACGTACCATACGGGCTAATCCAGTTAAATTTTCTGTTAAAACTGGATTACGTTTATGAGGCATTGCCGATGAACCTTTTTGCCCAGGTGAGAAATGTTCCTCTGCTTCAAGAACTTCTGTTCGTTGTAAATGGCGTATTTCTATCGCTAGCCTTTCAATAGAGGAAGCAATAACACCAAGTGTTGCAAAAAACATAGCATGACGATCTCTTGGTATTACTTGGGTGGAAACTGGTTCAGCACGCATCCTCAAGGCTTTTGCTACATGTTCTTCAACGCGTGGATCGATATTTGCAAAAGTTCCTACGGCTCCTGAAATCGCGCAAGTAGAAATTTCTTCTCGTGCTGCAAGAAGACGTTTGCGACAACGGGAAAATTCAGCGTATGCAAGAGCAAACTTGATTCCAAATGTTGTCGGTTCAGCATGAATGCCATGACTCCGCCCAATAGTGATTGTCTCTTTATGCTCAAAAGCACGTCTTTTTAATGCTTCAAGAAGTTGATCTATATCCTTTAGCAAAATATCACTCGCACGCATCAATTGAATGTTCAGCGTTGTATCGAGAACATCAGATGATGTCATGCCTTGGTGGATAAAACGTGCCTCTGGTCCAATGAATTCAGCTAGGTGGGTTAGAAATGCGATAACATCATGTTTGGTAATTGCTTCAATTTCATCAATGCGATTGACATCAAATTTAGCTGCTGCCCCTTTTTCCCAAATGACTTTGGCGGCTTCTTTCGGAATAATCCCTAAGTGAGCAAGGGCATCACAGGCATGGGCTTCAATTTCAAACCAAATACGATATTTTGTTTCGGGAGACCAAATTGTTACCATTGCAGGGCGGGAATAACGTGCGATCATCATTTTTTTCCTTGTTGTGAGAGGATTGCGGCTTGGCGCAATGCATTAATACGTGTTCTGTAAAGCTCTTTATTTCCATCTTTATAAATTGCAGAGCCTGCGACAAATACATTTGCACCAGCTTTTGCTGCTATCCCAATTGTATCAACGGTGATACCACCATCAACTTCAAGATCAATAGGGCGGTTTGCAATCATGCTTTTAACGCGCTTAATTTTATCTTTTATTTCTGGAATAAAACTTTGTCCACCAAAACCGGGATTGACTGTCATGATGAGAATGAGATCTAATTGATCAAGCAAATATTCAAGTACATGTTCAGGGGTGCTTGGATTGAGTGCGATTCCTGCTTTTTTTCCCATTTTTTTGATTGTTTGTAATGAACGATGAAGATGTGGACTTGCTTCAGCATGAATGGTTATAATATCTGAACCCGCTTTTGCAAAAGCTTCCAAATAAGGGTCTACTGGTGCGATCATCAGGTGGACATCAAATATTGCTTTTGTTAATGGGCGTAGAGCCTTGACTATTTCAGGACCAAAGGTGATGTTAGGAACAAAGTGCCCATCCATAATATCAAGATGAAGCCAATCTGCACCAGCATCAACAACATCTAACATTTCTTGTCCAAGTTTAGAAAAATCAGAAGCCAAGAGAGAAGGCGAAATGAGATGAGAATGGGGCATTAAAATCTCCTTGATTGGCAGTTTTTATCATATCGCTGTGTATACACAAATATCTTTTGTGTTATGACGGAAAAGAAAAAATATGTATTATAGATCTTTTTATGGAAAGATCGCTTGAAATTTTAAAGCTTTATAAGTGAAAGATATGTCGAATCATAAAACATATTTGATGCCTGAACTTCAACATAAACATACTATCGCGGTTTCTTCCCAAGAATATCGAGATGCCATGAGTCTTTTTGCAGGAGCTGTGCATATTGTGACAACAAATGGTATTAAGGGAAGACGCGGGGTGACTGTTTCGGCGTGTTGTTCTTTATCTGATGATCCTCCAACCCTTCTTGTTTGTCTCATGCGCCATAATTTAAAGAATCAGGTGTTTATGGAGAATGGAAATTTTTGTGTTAATAGCTTGGCAGGAAAGCATCGTTCATTAGCGGATGTTTTTTCGAGGCGTTGCAATTCTACACAAAATGAGCGTTTTGATGTTGCTCAATGGGGAGCTTTGCAAACGGGGGCGCCTAGTCTTTCAGACGCTCTAGCATCGTTTGATTGTCGTTTGATTTGTTGGCATGAGCACGCAACCCATTGTGTTTTGATTGGTGAGGTTGTTGCAATTAACTGTAATCAAGAAAAAGATGCTTTGATGTATTTGAAACGTGAATATCACACTTTGCCTTTATAAAGATTTTATTTTTTTGCATTGATGAAATGATTTATTGTTGCTTCATTTAGACTTTAAACAATGAATGAGAGAGTAGGGGAGGGATGGCTCTGATATCTGATATTAGATTTCCTTCTTTTTAAAGTTTTTCAATAAGCGAGAAAAATGATTCTGGATGAGATTTGATCAAGAATCCAATCTACATAAAAAGCGATTAAACCTAAACAGTGCATTTAGACATATTCGTCAATTGTTATGAAAAGACATTTTACTCTTGTGTTGATGGGTATTGCACAATATATAGACCGCACATAGCATATGTGGAGGTTTTTTATTGCATGAGCGAAGAGATTGATGGTCAATATCGCCCTAGTGAAGATGAGCCTTTTATGAATGAGCGGCAAAAGGCGTATTTTCGTGCTAAACTGGTTTCTTGGAAGAATGATATATTAAAAGAAGCTCGTGAGACTTTGGAAAATTTGCAGGAAGAGAATGTTGGTCAACCCGATTTGACTGATCGGGCTTCTTGTGAAACTGATCGTACAATCGAATTACGTGCTCGTGATCGTCAGAGGAAACTTATTTCAAAAATAGATGCTGCTTTAGAGCGCATTGATAATGGGACATACGGTTTTTGTGAAGAAACCGGCGAGCCCATTAGTATAAAGCGTCTTGAGGCTCGGCCGATAGCCGTTTTGTCATTGGAAGCGCAAGAACGTCACGAACGACGTGAAAGAGTTTATCGCGATGATTAAAGTCATTGAAATGATAAAAAACGAAATTCGTGGTGATAAAATTGTGTATTTTTATTTTTGAGGAGTAGGAATGAATAAAGATGGTTCTTGCCGCCCCTCAATTTCGGCGGTGATTGCTGAATCTTTTACCGCTTGATTCGTAAAAGGAGAGGGATTTTTATCCGATATGTTGTTTCTTTCTGTAGGGGCGGAATTTAGATGTGTGTGTGTTTCTCTCTTTTGTATTTTAGATGTACCTGTAATATCGGATTCTACAACCACATCTGTTAATCCGCCAATAAGGAGCAAATGTTCTTTATTATCGCAACGGACTAAAACAAGGCGGCGTGCTCGATCTATAGAAATTACTTCACATAATGCTAATCGTGATAGACTTTTTTTTCTATTAATGCTGAATCTTCTCGTACTTAAACGACGTAAAAACAAGATAATTATGGTAATAGCTGTGATTGTTATTATAAAAAACAAAGAGCTTATCGTTATTTTCGCAGCAGATACACCTATTTGCTCTGATAACCAGATATACATAGATTTTCTCCCATTTTTGTGTGAAAATATCGTTTTTTATCGAGATAAATTTATAAATACACCCTTAAAAGGCTCACTTAAATACAAGAAATAAAATTTTTAACATTAAGTGAGCTTTCTTAGAAAGATAATATCATAGTATATACTTTATAACAATGAATATAAAGGAAGTTTTGTGATATAAGAAACAGCTAAATCTAAGGCAATGAGAGATGGATAAAGGTTTTGATAATAATAAAAGATCAGTGTCTTCTGTTCATCGAAGAGTTGTGATTTTTGGTGTTGTTTTTATATTAGTTTTTCTTTTCATTGTGGGTATTTTAGGTTTTTTTTATCCACAAAGCTATTTGCAAAAGGCGATATCAATATCTTTTTTGATTCTAGCAATTATCGGTGTTGCAACACTCGTTTTGTGTGGAATGGGCATTTTAAGATATCATGTGTGGTCGCATGAAGATTTTGATTTTAGCATCTTTAATAGGAGCGATGATGCAATTGTAATCTCTGATCTTTCTGGTTTTGTTTATTATTCTAATCAAAACTATCAAAAAATTCTGACCTATAAGCCTGAAGTGTCTTGTTATATGGTTATTGCTGATCTTCCAGGAGCAGGTGCACTCTCGTATCGCTTAAAGGTTGCTGCCTGTAATAATCTTGCAGCGCAAGAGGAATTGAGAGTAGAACAACCAATTTTTACCGATTCTACACCAAAAAAATCTGTTTGGTATAATATTTCCGTGCAGCCTATCACAAAACAGAAAAAAAAGCTTTTATTTTGGCGTATTACTGATATTTCGCATTTACAACAAACGCGAGAAGTTTTTTTCTCGAACCTTCAAGAGGCTATCAATCACTTGGATCAAGCCCCTATTGGTTTTGTATCCGTTAATAGACATGGAACTATTCTTTATGCCAATGCGATTTTTGCCGAATGGTTTTCAATTGATTTAGCGAATTTCTCAATTGGTCAATATAATTTTGATTCGTTATTTGATAGCGTTGGCGCTAAGAGCTCATGGAGTGATATCTGTTTGCAAACCAACAGATATCAAAGTTCAGGTTACTCTTTACCTTATAGGTTTTCGTTATGTTTAAATTCACACACGACTTGTGAGAAAATATTCCATTGTCTTATATCTGTTTCTTCTCTCTTAGAAGAGGAGGCCATTTATCGTATTGTGATCATTCCACAACAAATACAAAAAGAAGAGGACGATCAATTAAAATTACCCAGTATATTAGGAGAATATTTTGATGCGAGTCCTTTTGCAATAGCCGTGGTGGATCATGCAGGGCAATTGATTCATATGAATAAAGCTTTTTCATCACTCACGGGATGTATGGACAAAGCTGTCAATTTTTATGATGTTATTTCTCGTCGTGATTGTGTGCAGTTAGAGCGTTCTTTTCAGAGAATTGCGACAAATAAAAATTATTTTGTTTCTCTAGAAACTGTTTTAGAAAAAAATGAAGAATGCCATTTACGACTCCATATTATGTCTGTACCGCCTTATCATGGTGATGCATTGCAAGATTTGCTTATTATCTCTGTCATTGAAACAACCGAACAAAAAACACTTGAAGACAAAATGATGCAAAGTCAGAAGATGCAAGCTGTAGGACAATTGGCTGGCGGCATTGCTCATGATTTTAATAATGTTTTAACAGCAATTTTAATGTCGTGTGATCTTCTTTTAAATACGCATCGTAGTTCTGATCCTGCTCATGCTGATCTGATCAATATTAAAAATAATGCTAATCGAGCAGCTGCTCTTGTACAGCAATTATTAGCTTTTTCTAGAAAGCAAACACTTCGACCTGAAGAAGTTGATTTTACTGAATTTTTATCAGATATCCGCAATCTTATTTTACCACTTTTGGGGAATAATATTCAGTTAAAAATTATCCATGGAAGAGATTTGTGGAGCGTTGAAGTTGATCAAGCATCTTTTCAGCGTGTTATTATGAATTTGGTTATTAATGCGCGTGATGCCATGTTAGATGGAGGTATTGTTACGATTGCGACAAACAATATTACAAAGCAACAAAGTGCTGAATTTAATCATCTTGGTTTAGCAATTGGCGAGTATGTGCAATTGACTATTTCAGATACAGGGGCTGGTATATCTGCTGCTATACAAGAAAAAATGTTTGAGCCATTTTTTACAACAAAAGAAGTTGGAAAAGGAACAGGACTTGGTTTATCAATGGTTTATGGAATTATCAAGCAGAGCGGTGGGTACATTTATTGTGAAAGTAAAGAAGGTGAAGGAGCAACATTTCATATTTTTCTTCCCCGTTATATCCCCAATATAAAAGGAGAAATTTCTCAAAAGATTGAAAAAGATGAAGAGAAAGATAAAAATATAGACTTAACAGGATCTGCGACTGTTTTATTGGTTGAAGATGAAGATGCGGTCAGAATGGGGGGGGTAAGAGCTCTTCAAATGAGAGGATATACGGTTTTAGAGGCAGCAAGTGGGGTGGAAGCACTCTCTATTCTTGAGGAACAAAAAGGAGAAGTTGATATTATTGTTTCCGATGTGGTGATGCCAGAAATGGATGGGCCCACTTTATTGAAGGAAGTCCGTAAAAACTATCCTGATATCAAATTTCTTTTCGTTTCTGGATATGCAAAAGATGCCTTTGCTAAAAATCTTCCACAAGATGCTGTTTTTGGTTTTTTATCTAAGCCTTTTACACTCAAACAGTTAGCTGTAACAGTTAAAGAAACACTTTCGTCATAAACAAAAATTTATGCAATAGAAAATTGCGTATTTTAAGATTTTTTAGGCGAAATACGAGAGTATTTTGATAAATAGAGCTTATGATAATGTCATAGAATTGAATAAAGAAGAAAAATTTTAAAAATGAACTAAAATTCAAAAAATTACATATTTTGTGCAAAAATTTATGAAGAGATGGACTCTATTATGTCAATATTTCATAGAGATTTTCAATTGTAGATACTGAGCAAAAACTATGTGTAAAGCATTGAAATATGCTGATTAATAGATTGTTGATACACTCAAAAAGATAAAAGCTGTTGTTGCGTATCGACCATTTTGCTCTTCCCTTCAATAAATGCTTTTAAGGCTTCGGGATAGAGTTTATGCTCTGCTTTAAGAACTCTTTGTGCTAAGCACTCAGCAGTATCATGGGGATAGACTGGAACGGCTGCTTGGGCAAGGATTTTTCCTGCATCCATGTCTTCTGTAACAAGGTGAACAGTGCAACCCGTGATTTTTACACCTGCTTGTAAAGCTTTTTCATGTGTGTTTAAGCCTTTAAATGAAGGCAAAAGAGAAGGATGAATGTTTAAAATTCGTCCTTCATAAAGTTTTACAAAACGTGGTGAGATAAGGCGCATATACCCTGCAAAGCAGAGAAAATCCGGTTTATATTGATTTAAAATTGTAAAAATATTTTCTTCATGCTCTTCTTTTGTTTTGTAAATTTTACGATCAACAATATGAATAGGTAAGTTATGGTTTTGCGCTTTTTCAATACCGTTGGCACGCGGATTATCGCAAATAACCGCAACGATTTCAGCAGGATATGCCGTTTGTTGACTAGCTTGAGCAAGGGCGACCATATTGGATCCATTACCAGAAATGAAAACGACGATTTGTTTTTTCATAAATGCAGTACCCCTTTATAAAGTATTCCTTTATTTTGATCTTGGCATTTTGTTAAAATGCCAAGGGGAGTTACAGTCTCTCCTTTTCTTTCAAGAGCTTGTGTAATTGTTTCAGCTGCATGCTGTGCTACGATAATGATCATGCCAATACCACAATTAAATGTTCTTAACATTTCTGTTTCTTCTATTTTACCTTGTTTGGCAATCCATGAAAATACTGCTGGAACATTGATGTTAGAAAGATTAACTTCAGCGCAGAGAGAGGATGGAAGGACACGTGGAATATTTTCAGGAAAACCTCCACCCGTAATATGAGCAAGAGCTTTAATCCCTTCATATTTTCTCATGATGGGAAGAAGCGATTTTACATAAATGCGTGTTGGTGTAAGAAGTGCTATACCAAGGCTGCTTTCGGGGGAAAAAGGGGCAGGGTCATTCCATTTGAGATAATTTTGCTGGATGATTCGTCGAACAAGCGAAAAGCCATTGGAATGAATTCCAGAGGCGCTTAGACCTAATATAATATCACCTTCTGTCAAATCTTTTGAAGGGAGTAACTTGCTACGTTCGCATGCTCCAACAGCAAAACCAGCTAGATCATAATCTCCCTCTGCATACATTCCTGGCATTTCTGCAGTTTCTCCTCCAATAAGAGCAGCACCGGCTTGTTTACATCCTTCTGCAATACCGGAAACAATCGCAGCTCCTTGTTCAGGGTCAAGCTTTCCAGTTGCAAAATAATCCAGAAAAAAGAGAGGTTCAGCCCCTTGTACGAGTAAATCATTGACACACATAGCTACAAGATCAATACCTACAGTGTTATGGTGACCTACTTCAATGGCAATTTTTAATTTTGTTCCCACACCATCATTGGCTGCTACTAGGATAGGATCCGTAAAGCCTGCTGCTTTTAAATCAAAAAGTCCACCAAAACCGCCAATTTCTGCATCTGTTCCGGCTCGTTTTGTTGCGCGTATAAAGGGTTTAATTTTTTCTACCATGGCATTACCCATATCGATGTTTACACCGGCTTTTGCGTAGGTAAGACCAGCTTTGGATTTATCCCCGGCCTTGGATTTATTATTTGTAAGATCTTGATTGCTCATTGGAGCCTTCCTTTAATGGAAAATCAGGTTTTGATATTATGCAATGCCATGATAGAGTTCTCTCTGCAAGAGATATTGATAAGAAAATAAGCAACTTTTCTTGTACCTTACTTTGAAGTTGTTTATAATTTTTTGTGAAGAATTTTTTAGGATATTTTATGAGCAAGATATCAGATAATCACGGACAGTCCTCTTGGCAGCTTATGAGAAAGAAAGTGAGTGAGAATACATCTCGTGATCGTTATAAGACTTATGTGCCAGCGTATACTCAATTACCTTTGCCGAATAATATGAAAAGGCAAATCTTTTTTTGGCTTGGTACGCTGATTTTTTTCATTTTTTTTATGTTTGTTTTTGGATCAATTTTGCTTCCTTTTGTGGCAGGGATTGTGTTGGCTTATTTTCTCAATCCCATTGTTCAATTACTTGAAAAATTTGGTATTCGTCGTGTGTTTGGGACTGTCCTTATCACCCTATTTATTGTTATTACCTTTGTTGCTGCTTTAATTATTTTGATTCCTGTTATTAGTTGGCAAATACAGCAATTTATGAGTGATGGTTTACCTGTTTACATTAATCGTATTCAAACCTTTTTTGTTGAGCATGATTTTGATTGGTTAAGGCGCTATTTTGGAAGTGATCCAAATGAATTACGGAATAATATTAAAGGATTTTTGGGAGAAGGTTCGGATTTTATTACGTCTCTTTTGAATTCACTTTTAAAGTCAGGAAAATCAATCGTTAATATCGTTAGCCTATTTGTTGTGGCACCTGTGGTGGCATTTTATATGTTATTAGATTGGCCACGTATGGTAACAGCAATCGATTCGTTAATACCGCGTGATCATCTTGAAACTGTTCGTAGTATTTTTCATGAAATGGATAGAGCTATTGCAGGTTTTGTTCGTGGACAAGGAACAGTTTGTCTCATATTGGGAGGCTATTATGCTATTGGTTTAACGATTGCAGGACTCAATTTTAGTCTTTTGATTGGTATGTTTATTGGTCTTATTAGCTTTGTTCCTTATATCGGCACAATGAGTGGTTTGGTCCTTTCTGTTGGTATTGCATGGGTCCAGTTTTATCCCAATAATTGGGGGGGAATCATCGTTGTGATGGCACTTTTTTTAATTGGTCAGTTTATTGAAGGTTATATCCTTCAACCCAAGCTTGTAGGTTCATCAGTGGGATTACATCCCGTATGGTTGATGTTTTCACTTTTTGCTTTTTCTTCACTCTTTGGTTTTACTGGTATGCTTGTTGCTATTCCTGCGGCAGCGGCTGTTGGCGTTTTAGTTCGTTTTGCTCTTCATACTTATCTGAGTTCTCAGATGTATTCGAGAAGCGGAAATTCGGAGCCGCTAAAATGAATGGGCGTGAAACGCAATTATCTTTAAATTTTCCCTATGATCCGATTTTTCAATTTGAGGATTTAGTGGTAACGGAAAGCAATCGTATGGCTTTTCAGCTTATTGATCACTGGCCCAATTGGAGCTTACCTATTGCAGTTTTGGTTGGTAAAGAAGGCTCTGGAAAAACGCACTTTTCTAATATATGGCTCCAAAAAGCAGATGCTTTCAGGATTCAGCACAATGAAATTGATCAGGCTATTACTATGGCTTCTTTAGGCAGATCATTTTTAATAGAGGATATTGATGTAGGTGAAATCAATGAGACAGAACTTTTTCATTTAATTAACAGTATTAAGCAAGCAAATCTTGATGCACGACAAGCTACTTTATTGATGACGGCACGAACACTTCCTTCCGCTTGGAATTTAATGTTAAATGATCTAAAAAGTCGTCTTAATTCGGTAATGTTCGTTGAAATTAATCAGCCTGATGATGCATTGTTAACAGCTGTTGCATTTAAGCTTTTTTCAGATAGGCAACTTATTGTACATCCAGATACGGTTTATTATCTTGTAAGTCGTTGTGAACGTTCTTTATTTTCATTGAAGCGTGTTATTGATTCTGTTGATCAGTTGGCATTACAAAGAAAAAGAAAAATAACACGTTCTGTTATTGCTGAAGTTTTGAATAGAAGAAATCCGTAAATACTCCTTATCATGGCTTACTTATTCTGTCCTTCTACTATCGTTTCAATACGTGGAAAGACAAGTCATTTAAATTTTCTCCTTTTTGGATATCTATATAAAAGTAAAAAATAATATTTTTTACTTTTATCATGTGTTTATTTTAAATAGCTTTGAGATTTTATTGTATGATGTTGAATTCTTTCCATCTTCGCATTTGAAAATTTTTCTAAAAAGAGCGCTTTATTTTATTTATAATAAAATCTTTGTGCTTTGAAAAAATGTTTGTTGTTTATGGATTTGGATTGTAGAAGATTCTAGAATTTTTAATAAAAGCGTCTTTGGGAAGATAGAAAAAGAGAGGAAAAAGCTTAATACAGCTGAATTTTTTGGCTTATGTGCTCTTTGGGAAAGTTTTTCTATGATATTTAAGTCGTTTTTTTCTAAAATTGTATCTGTGGAATGCGTTTTGATACAGTGAGAGCTTGCTTAAAACAGGACAAAAATTATGAAGTCCTTATAGAGAAATTCATTCTTTTTTATATAGATTGGATTTTCTACGGAGGTTATTTTCTACTACTTGTTAATAAATCTGTTATTGAATAGGGAAAAAGATTTAAAAATGTGCTTTTTTATAAAGAAATGCAACAAAATTAAAAAAAAGTGTGTTTTTCTCTTGCACTTCTGTTGTGAAAATTTTAGGAAATGTGCATCAAGTAAATGTAAATGGCGGAGCGTAGCGCAGCCTGGTAGCGCACCTGATTTGGGATCAGGGGGTCGTAGGTTCGAATCCTATCGCTCCGACCATATTTGATTGAGTGTGTGAGAATGACCCAATTGGGTACGTGTGGTGAGAAACTATCATTCAAGCGTTGTGTAATCTGAAGGAAAAAGGCATGATCGCACGTATTTATAGTCCTGCTAAGACAGCTATGCAGTCAGGTAAGGGGAATACAGGTTTTTGGATTCTAGAGTATGAGCCGGTGAAAGCGAAAATGCTTGAACCTCTTATGGGGTACACGGCAACGTCTGATATGAATAATCAGGTAAGAATCCGATTTAATAGGAAGGAAGAAGCGATTGCTTTTGCGCGTAAGAATGCTATCTCTTACCGTGTAGAAAAGAAACATACGTCGATTCGACGTGCTATTTCTTATTCTGATAATTTTCGCAGTGATCGGCAGCATTCTTGGACACATTGAATTAAAGATGCTATTTTGAATTGAGAAAATAATCAGTTGGGTCCCGTAGCTCAGCTGGATAGAGCAACGGCCTTCTAAGCCGTGGGTCACAGGTTCGAATCCTGTCGGGATCACCATGTTTAAATGATATTAATAGGCTATAAAAAGTTAGAGAGTTTTCCTTTTATTCTATTAGCTTATTTTTCTGTAAACTCCCGAACCTTTTTGATGTTTTTTGGTTGATTTTGTTTATAAACGTTTTCTGTTGACTGTTTTAGTATAAAATGATGCTGTTTTCTCTTTTTTCAGTAAAAATTGCTTTTGATTGCTGAAACTTTAGCATTGCATATTCTTGCCGCGTGTTGCTACTATATCACATGCTTTAGGAAACAGATTGCAAAAACTCTTTTTTACGAGCTTCTTTTCATCTTTCTGAAAATGAATATTTTATTTCTTAGATTAGATTTAAGCATTGCGGCTAATGCTGGTGAAATTGCCAAAAAACATCTATTGTGATTTTTTTTATTTTTTATGAATAATATTATTACGTTTTTCAGCATGATCTTTGGTAAGATCGATTTTGATTAGATACAAGGCATGATGGATTCGATTTAGAACTGTTTATGATGAGAATTTACAGACGGCACAAGAGGTAGGGAATATCTTCTTGTCTTGGAAGCTGTGATTCATAACGAATTACTTCTTTATGGTTTTTTCGTATAAAAAGTTGTTATATGTGCCGTCCAGATAAGATATTGTTTTTTTCAATGAGAGACACTTGCGGACAATTTGATTTAACATGATTGTCACTGTTTCTCAGGTAGGGTTATAGGTTGCATCAATGTTTAGGTTTTCTTAGTCTTATAGGTTTAAGAATGTATACTGTGTATTTATATGAATGAAGATAGATTGTATCTTAGAGTTAAATTTTTAGATTTCATATTTACATTTTCAAATGTTTTTTCTTATTTCTTTATAGTTTGTACATCATGTTAGAAGTATTTTAATATTGGATAACAATCACATTAAAATGTTATACAGATGAGATCTGAAGATCTAAACTCACACGGTTCAAGGTGATCATTATTTCAATAAGAATATAGTGTGAGGAGAATGCCATTTTACAGGCTTTGTTTTAAGAGATATCTCTTAAAGCTCACTTTACGCTGGCGCTCGTGAATGGTACAATGATAAATCCATTGAGCTCCATCATCTTTACACTTATGAAGAAATAAGCTGACGCTATCATATACTTTGCCTATTTGTCAGCCTCCGATGTTGCAATAGATTTTAGCACTTGAGGCATTTATCGGCATTTTTGTGCTTTTTTATACAATTTTTACTTAATACTAATTCCTCTTATGACGTGTAAGAGAGACGGTTTTGTTTGATTCAATATAAATAGGTTTGAAATGAGAAAACATTACGATATTCGGATTTCTCATTGAACATGGCAAACAATAAAACATGATTATAAATCAATGTATTTTTAGAATGAAAAAATTTGCTTTTATCGTGTTTTTTTACTCTTTTTGATATTTTATTATAATTTGTAATTGGTAAACTCAAAATACAGCTCTAAGGTTAAGTGTTTTATATCTATCGAAGTGACTGTGGTTATATCTAACTGTTTGGACAATAAGTGTATACCAATAGACATGAAAGAATTAAGAAAAACAGGGGATAGATCAGGAAATAAACAATATTTTTTAGAACAGAAGCCTATGCTTGTCGCAAAAGTTTTACAATCAAGACTTCTGATCCGTTGAGGCGTGAAGCTGTTGGCATGTTTTTTAGAACTTTAGAGGATTTTTCACAAGAGGATTTAGAAGCATTCAAAACATTATTAGAGATGATTAGCGAAGCGCAAAGAAAAGAAAATGCTACTGTTGTAGAAAAATGTTAGAAAATCCTATTCCCTTAACTTTATTAAGGTATCCCTCATAGCAAAAAACACTTGGAAAACCAATAAGTTATTGTTGATATAAAATGCAATGGTGGGCGTGACAGGGATTGAACCTGTGACCCCTACGATGTCAACGTAGTGCTCTCCCGCTGAGCTACACGCCCATTCATTGATGTTGCATACACCATATAGAATGCCAAACGTCAATGCCTAATTTCATTTTCTCTTTCAACAGATGCAAATAACTTTAAAAATACTTTTTAAGCAGCGATAAGGATCTTTTCAACTTCATTGACGAGTTCACGTAAGTGAAATGGCTTAGAGAGAACCTTTGCATCAGGAGGGGCATCACTATTTGAATTGAGTGCTACTGCTGCAAAACCTGTAATGAACATTACTCGTAAATCAGGGTCAATCTCAGTAGCACGTCGTGCAAGTTCGATTCCGTCCATCTCTGGCATCACAATATCAGTCAGGAGAAGGGAAAATGGCTCTTCTTGTAAACGTTCATATGCGCTAATACCATTATCGAAATCGGCGACTTCGTAGCCTGCACGTTCTAAGGCCTTTACGAGAAAGCGACGCATATCGTTATCATCTTCTGCGAGCAGGATTCGTTTCATGATTATGTTCCAATGGCTCCATTTGTCAGAGTTTTGCCGCATCAATTATACAATATAGAGTATTTAGAAAAAAGATGGTAAAATGCTCATAATTGAAATGAATGGCAAAATGGTTAATTCTTACATTCTTATTCAGAATACAGCATATTCGTTGTGAGTTGGTTAAATTCGAAATATATGTGATTTTGAAAAAAGAAGGGGGGCTCTAAAACTTCTAAGATGATTCATTGCTATCTTTTCTTTTAAATTTGCTGATTATTATCAGAATTCCATTAAAAAACTTATGAAAACCATTATTGTAGGGACTTCCTATATCGAGAAATTAAAAGAATATTATGTTAATTTATTGTTTTTAAAAAGTTCTCCTAAGAAATAGAAATTTTATAGTTATTTGTTTTTATAGAGATTTGTAATAAATATTATAAATGCGCTTTATTTCCAGTTTTTTTCCTTAAATAGATGAAAAATATTATTTTTCTAGATATAATATTAAATGAGCATTTTATAACAAATCAAAAATAGTATTTTGATGCTTTATTTATAAATATGTATCATGTTATATTAAGATAGATTTATTATTTTTATTTATATAAGTAGTTTTTTATTAAGTTATTTTTTATGATATAAAATAATATTGTTTAATGTAATGATATACTTTGTATATTAGTTTTTTTATTAGAATGCGTGGTGAATATTTAGGTCATGGCTTGTTTGTAGAGGCTAGAAAACGAATCATATGAGTGGTTGGAAAGTAAAACCCATTATATTAAAAAGTGTCTGTAGATCCAATGCTCGTAGAAAATTTCTTTTTTGATAGGGCGGAGCAGAATTAAGGTTTAGTGTTATTTTACAGATACATTATCGGGAATAAATGCATCAAATGCAGCCCAAAATTGCTTTTTATAATCTTCGTTAACCATAATTGTATCCAGTTCAGCGCCTGTAATAGTAATACTTTCTGTCAGACGTGTGTATTGGCATAATTGCTGCACTTCAATGTTGTTTGCAATATTATTTTGATTGGCAAGAATAAAGAGTGTTGGGATTCGTAAATCTCCATGAAGTACATTTCTCTTCACAGAATCAATCGCATTAAATACTGATGCTATCCATTGGGATGTTGGGGGCTTAATGGAAGAGAGCGGCACTTTATGTATGTGTCCCAATTGTATATTTTTTTGTTTTGTTTTGTTTAATTTTTTACCATCTTTCGCTGGTATAAAGCCAAGACCTATATCAGAAAGAAATTGTGTTAATTTATGTTGAAAACCATTTGTTTTATTGCCGAATGGAGCAAAAAGGGGAGAAACACAGAGCAATCTATTAAACTGATGATTAATGAGATCTAATCCGCTAAGTGCTATCAATCCACCTATGCCGTAGGCAAGCATAGAGTAAGGTGGCGGACAATTAGGATAAACAATATTTTTAAGAAATTTATATAAGTCATTAATATCGTTATTTATATCAAAATAATGATGTCTGTTTTGTTTTCTTATCTTGAGGGATGTTTTTTCTTGATCAAACCAGTCAAATATTGCTGTATGAAAACCGCGTTTAGAAATTTCATTTATTAATAAAAAATATTTTTCTAAAGCATTTGCGTAGCTTTTGAGAATAACAATTGTTCCCTTAGATTTTTCCACCTCAGGATATGTTATAGCAAAACGAATTTCATGATCTATTGCTATTTTAAGAGTACCATGATGGACATTAAGAGGAGTGGCCCCCCAGTCTATGGGATAAAGAGGTGTTTCCAATTGAAATCCTTTACAGTGTATTTGCTGCTTAGTGCTTTGACATTTATGTAATGAAGAAAAAGGATTTAAAAAGGGGTATATTGCTTTTTAGATAGTTTTTATCAATTTAGGTCCCAAAGAGTTGAAATAAAGAAAAACGATTACTAGATAATATAGTGCGGTTGCCATGATGGGGCCGCAGGTTCACAAGTAAGTTTGCCATGTGGGAACTTTGTGAATTAGTTATAAATTATAGTCGCTCTAGAGGAGGGCAATATTATGCGTCAAGTAGACTTTTCACCATTTTATCGTTCCACAGTAGGTTTTGATCATCTTTTTAACTGGTTTGATTCTAGAACACAACCAGACGAAGTTTCTTCTTATCCCCCTTATAATATCGAGCGTTTAACTGAAGATTCTTATAGAATTTCTATGGCTGTTGCTGGTTTTTCTCAAGATGAAATTGATATTGAAACGCATTGTAACCAGCTGATCGTTAAGGGAGACAGAAAGTCTAAAAATGATGATGAAGAGCGAGAATTCCTTTATCGAGGTATTGCTTCGCGTGCTTTTGAACGGCGTTTTCATTTAGCTGATCATGTTAAGGTTATTGGGGCAGAACTTGGAGATGGACTTCTTCATATTCAGCTTAAAAGGGAAATGCCAGCTGAATTAAAACCTAAAAAGATAACCGTACAGATGTCACCATCCATTACAAAAAATGATAACAGCGACATTATCGTGTAAAGAAAATTTAGAAAATATGAGATCGAATAATTATAAATTTTTCTGAAGAATAAAAAACGCGAGACAAAAGGTCTCGCGTTTCGTATGTGTTTTCCTAAGAAGAAGCGCATTTAAATAAAACAGCTTATCTCGAATTTATGATAAAATATCATTGCACATTATTCTATGTTGAAGAAAAATTTCATGTGTGTGCAATTGAAATGCATAATCATTCACTTTTTAAGTAAGCTTATTTTATAGCATTTTAAAAATGGTCGGAGCGGCGGGATTTGAACCCACGACCCCTTGACCCCCAGTCAAGTGCGCTACCAAGCTGCGCTACGCTCCGAGTTTGTGTAAAACGATTAAATGACTGTTTCTTTAAAGGCAAGAGAAAAAATAAACAGAATAATCTAAAATGCTCTTGCACTTAGAGCTTTTGAAAGTAAAAATTTTGGACATCAATATTTTGTTGTTAATTCAAGATAAATAACGAATTTGTAAAACTCTTTGTGATCATTAAATTTTTAGCACTATAGTTAATAGATGTATGCATTTAATTACTTTTGAGATTGTGAGGGGGTAAGATTGGTGACTTTAGGGGTATGAATTGGAGCAAATGAGTGCGGAAGGTATATTTTTTTTTCTTACCTAATCGTTACTTTTCTAAAAAGATAAAGATTTTCAAAAGAAGAGGAGTGAATGTATGGTTTTGAAAAGTTTTCGTTTTTTTAGAGTTTTTATAGATGAGGTATTTTGCATTTTATGTGGACAAAAAATTGTAAGTGCTGGATTATATAATCACAAATCTCATTTTACGGGTATGTATTTTTATCCAAATAAACAAGGTCAGAATGCTTTAATTTATGTTTTGTTTTTTTTCTGAAATATCAGATAAAATATTATAGAGGAATAACTTTCAAAGTGCCTATTGAACTAAGAAAAGAGTAAACTATGAGCCGTTTTTCGGTAATAAATTTGACGCAAGCAGCAGTGGATCGTGTTAAAGCGATTATGGATGCAAAAGATGCACAGGGTATTCTTGTTGGTATCAAAAAAGGTGGTTGTGCAGGGATGGAGTATACAATTACTCTTGTCAAAGAAAAGGGGATAGATGCGGATGTTGTTGAAGTGAATGGTGCCCGTGTTTTTGTAGCACATGATGCGGTATTATTTTTATTAGGGACGCAGATGGATTATGAAGTGACAACGCTGCGGTCTGGTTTTATCTTTAAAAATCCTAATCAAGTTTCAGCATGCGGGTGTGGAGAATCGGTGGAACTTCGTCCTGCTACGCAGGATCAATATAAAACAAATTGAGCTGAGCTAAATTATAATTTAGTAATTTTAGAGGGTATTGTTCTTTTAGGTAGAAGAAATCTACTATTTTTTATTGTTCATTTTTAGCTTGCTTCCAAAGTGCTTCCATTTCATTCAAGGATGCGTCAGTGAGTGTTTTAGATTGAGTGGATAGCTTTTCTTCAATATAGGCGAAACGATTTCGAAATTTTATATTCGTTTTTTTTAATGCTTTTTGTGAATCAATCGCTAAGTGGCGCGCGAGGTTAAGGAGTATAAAGTAGAGATCTCCAAACTCTGCTTCTATCTCTGAGTTTTGTTTATTTTTGATGGCTTCTTTGAGCTCTTCGAGTTCTTCTTCTATTTTTTCAAAAACTTTATCACTTTTTTGCCAATCAAAACCTACTTTAGCTGCTGCTTCTTGTAAAGCAAGTGCCTCTTGGTTTGCTGGCTGGATTTGTTTTACTTTTGCGAGTATGCTTGTGGAGGAATTGTTGTTTTTTTCTTCGCACATTCTTTTTTGTTCAACCTGTTCTCTTTTTTTTATATATTCCCACTCCTCTTTTATAAATCCTCGTTTTTTTTGCTCGGCATTTCCAAAAACATGAGGATGGCGTCGAATCATTTTTTCCGTGATTGCATAAACAACATCTTCAAAAGTAAAGCTGCCTTCTTCTTGTGCTATGGTAGCATGATAGACAACTTGTAAAAGAAGATCCCCAAGTTCTTCACAGAGATCCTTTCGATTCTTTCGTTCAATGGCATCGATGACTTCGTAAACTTCTTCGAGCATATAGGGTATGAGGGATTCAAAAGTTTGTTTTTTATGCCAGATACAACCATTATCAGAGTTTCGTAATGCAGTGATAATTGCTGTGAGCTCTTTGATATCTTTTGAGGCTAACATTTTGCACTTCCTTTGTAAGCAATAGAGCTTATGTTAGATGTCCCAACGCCTATGTAACCACATCCATTGTCCAGGATATTCACGGACCCAAGATTCAACAATATCATTTAATTTTTGCGTAGAAGCAGCTATATCGATATCATTTTTTTCATCACGTGGAAGTTCTACATGTTCATATAACTCTAAACGATGACGTCCACTAGGCAAACGAATACAACGTGCTGGATAAATATCACAGTCATATTGTCGAGCAAGTTTTATAATTAAGGGGTTTGTTTTAAGAGGTCTGTTAAAAAATGTTCCCATGATACCGCGGCGAAATTTTTGATCAACGAGCATACCAACATTTTCACCTTCTTCTAATTTGGCTGCTAATGCCCATGCTGCTCCGGCCTTGGAGGGAACAAGGTGTCCCATAGAAGTTTGTCGTGCTTTAAGGATTCGTTTGGCAACATAGGGATTATTGGGTGGTCTAAATAATACAGTAACATTAAGATCAAAACTTTGTGCACAAATAGGCAGAAGTTCAAAATTTCCAGTATGTGCGGTGAAAAAAATATGTGGTTTTTTTTCATTTTTTAATCGCTCAAATATTTCAATACCTTTAACCTCAATGAAACCTGGCTCGTCTGCATGAGGATCAAAATCAAAAATTTTATCAAGAAAAATATATTCGGCTAGGAAACGTCCTATATTTTCCCACATTTCTATTGCAATCGCACGGAGTTCTTGCTCTGTTTTTTCTGGATATGCACTCCTAAGGTTTGCAAGTGTGATTTGATGACGATGTACAAGGGGACCAATTTTTTTTGCTAACCAAGCAAAAAAAGAAATTCCCATTTTGGCTGGAAAACATTTTAGAATAAATAAAGAACCAAAGAGCAGATATGCCCATAACAAGTAGGATATTTTTTTAGCTATAATTTTAATACGATATATGAGATTTTTAAGAGAAAGCTTCATCATGATTTAATCGATTTTAAGGATAATTTTACCAAAAACATCACGGCTCTCCATTCGTTTTAAAGCTGTATCAATTTCATCCAGCCCAACAATTGTATCAATGACAGGGTGTACGGCTTTTTGTGCCATTTTTTGCATGGCATTTTTCATATTTTCCATACGGCAGCCAAATGAACCGAATATCTTAAGCTGTTGCTGGAATAATTGCATGAGATTTATTGGTGCTGAAACACCAGAGGTAGAACCGCAAGTCACTAAACGTGCTCCTTTTTTCATACATAACAGAGAACCGTTCCATGTATCTACACCAACATGCTCAAAAACAACGTCAACACCTTTTTTTTGGGTTAATTTACGCACTACACCTTCAAAACGATCTTTACGATAATTAATCACATGATCTGCCCCAAGAGAGTGTGCTTTTGCAATTTTTTCATCTGAACCTACAGTTGTGATAACTGTACAGCCCATGTGTTTTGCAAGTTGAATGGCTGCAGAACCAATACCTGAGCCACCAGCCTGTATCAGGATTGTTTCTCCTGCTTGTAGTTTTGCGTTATCGAAAAGCATATGTTCTACGGTACCAAAAGTAATTGGAGCAACTGCTGCTTGCAATTCATCACATTGGAGAGGGGCTGGAACTAATAAACGTGCTGGCAAATTGACAAGCTCACACGCAAATCCATCAAGGTGAAAACCGTAGACTCCCTTTACCTGACTGCAAAGATTATCCCGTCCTTCATGACAAGCTTGGCATACTCCGCAGGTTTGTGCACCATAAATTGAGACAATCTGTCCAAGTTGGAGATGTTCAACGCCATCTCCTATTTGTATAACCTCACCAGAGGCTTCTGCACCAATGATGAGTGGCATTTTTCTTTTCGCAAAAGCCATGCCACGCCATCCCCATACATCAATATGATTAAGAGCAACGGCTTTTATCCGCACAGTTACTTCACCTATACTAGGTGAAGATGGCGGGGAAATATTGGTGATTTCAAGCCGACGATCATCGAAGAGTTGCAGTGCACGCATTATCATCCCCCTTAAATATATTATTAGGTTAGCGTTATAAAATTTTATTATTAAAGGATTATCCTTTATATGCAGTGATAACAAGACTCATATTTTGACCACCAAATCCAAATGAGTTTGACAAAACCGCATTGACACAGGCCTTACGGCTATGATGAGGAACAACATCTAAAGGGATCGCAGGGTCAGGATTATCATAATTTATTGTCGGTGGAAGTATCCCCGATTGAATGGTTAAAAGCGAAAAAACCGCTTCTATTGCACCAGCAGCAGTTAATGTATGCCCAATCATTGATTTATTAGAAGAGACTGGAATATGCTTTAAAAGATCACCGAATACTGTTGATAATGCAAGATATTCCATTTTCTCATTTTCAGGTGTTGAAGTTCCGTGGGCATTAATATAGTCAATTTCATTGATGGTTATTTTTGCATCGTCTAAAGCTTTGCGAACGGATTCAATTGCTGGTGATGCATCGGGTTTTGAACGTGTACGGTGAAAGTCATCAGCGGTTTCTCCACAGCCAGCTAAAATTCCTAAAACTGTAGCATTACGGTTTAATGCGCTTTGAAGAGATTCAAGAACAAGAGCGCCTGAGCCTTCTGCCATAACAAAACCATCTCGATCACGGCTAAAGGGTTTTGCTGCTTTTTCTGGAGGCTCATTCTGAGTTGAAAGAGCAGATAGTAACGAAAAACGGATGAGAGATTCTGCTGAAACTGATCCATCTGTCGCAATTATAAGAGCTCGATTTGTTTCTCCCCGTCTAATAGACTCAACACCTAATTGAATTGCTGTTGCACCAGATGCACAGGCAGTGGAAAGTGTAACAGGAAGTCCTTTTGTGCCAAATGTTTTTTGAAGTTTTTCTGCAATTGCACCAAATTGTGTGGCTTCAAAAAGCGTCTCATGGAGTTTATCCTTACAGACTTTAAGAAGATGTGCATAAGAAGGCTCATTATTGAATTCTTCCTCTTGATCAAGACTAAAACGTGCTTTCCATTCAAGTTCAACAGGAGGAGCAGCTAGAAAGAGTGGTCCATTAAATTTTTTTTTATCAATAGCAGCTTGTTCTAAAGCTTCTTCAGCAGAAAGATGTGCAAGCTTCTCAGAGAGAGCTGAAGCACCAAGTGTACTTTCTTTAAGAAAATCAATTGTTCCAGCAATATATGTATTTAATCCCTCAACGGGAAAACGTGTTATTTTGTGGATACCACTTACACCACTTGTTAATTTTTGCCAATTTTCATGTTTCCCTTGTCCCAGTGATGTGACAATGCCTGCACCAGTTATTGCTACAAGTGGACGCCCAAAATGATCATGATATTTCACTATAGAAATTCCCCTTCAAACAGCTGTAAGACGCACAATACCTTCAGCTCTTTTTATACCAATAGTTGTAACAAATATTTCACGTACTTCTTTAGAAAAAGGTTTTTCATGAGGACTTAACGCTGGAAAACAATGTTTTTTTTCAATTGAAAGTGCTGCAAGAGCTAGAGCTAGAGGAAATTGTGCTTCCCTCATATAACCAAATAATGTTGTAATGCCACGATAAGATAGATCAGCATTATCAAGAGCATTTTGTTCTGCTTTTGTTGCTTCGTGAGCTCCTGAGGCTGCTGAAATGGCTAAGGCAGATTTAGCGCCAGCAGTTTTTAACATTGTTGCAATTGACTCTCTAAGTGGAATTTTGGTTCTATCTGTTTGGTCTGTAATAATTTGGTTAATTTCAGCATAAGCACGTGCGTTGCGTTTTTTGGCATGTTCTCCACTTTCAATAACTAGGAAGATACCACCAGAACCGGCTATGATACCGCCGCCGGGGTGGATTTCACGATCCCACACTGGGCTCCATCCATTATGGGTTAAAAGACCACCAAGCTCATGCGCCAACAACATATCATAACTTTGTGCATTATAGGAACTTCCTACAAGAGCATGGGTGCTTTGACCTGATTTAATACGAGCTACAGCAATTTGAAGTGCAGAAAGACCACTGCCTTCTTCTCCCATAAATGTACGAGATGATCCAGTGACTTTATGAACAATTGAAATGTTTCCTGCCAAAAGGTTTGAAAGTTGTGCCAAAAATAATGTTGGGCGAAGTTCAGTTGAAAGAGCAACATTTAACATAGAGGCATGATCGGCAACTGCGCGCGCTTTAGAAAGAATCTGTGTATCAACAGTAATATCACGTTCTCCCCCACTTGCAGCTACGATCATATCCATTGTTGAAGTGAGTTGTTCATTATTTTTCATGCCGGCATCATCAAGAGCAAGACCAGCCGCATAGGTACCAAGACGCTGCCATGTTCCCATTTGCCGTTGATCACTTTTTTTAGGAATTTGTAAACTCCAATCAATTTCGGGCAATTTATGAACTGTGTAGGGTGAAAAAGTTGTATAATCTAGGTTTGGTGTACGGATTGGATCATTTAAGAGATTCCAATGTTGATCAGTTCCTTCACCCAGAGAGCTTATGAGACCTATACCAGTGATGAATACAGATTGATCATGCATGGCGAAAAAACTACTCCGCCTGTTTTAAGGCAACGAGATCATCAATTTTTGCACAAAGGTTTTTAAGAACAAAGTATTCTTCTGTTGCAACGGTACCTTCGTTGACTTCTTGTGTCCATTGTTCTAGAGGGACTTTTATTCCGAAAGCTTTATCAATAGCGAAAACAATATCAAGAAAATCAAGACTGTCGATTCCTAGATCGTCAATTGTATGACTTTCAGGTGTAATTGTATTGCGATCAATTTCACTGATTTCTGCAATGATATCAGCAACTTTATCAAACGTGGAAGGCAATGTACGGATTCCTTATTATAGAGTTAGTAAATTCAAAATACATTTAATATTGTTCTTCTAGCCTTTTTTCTCTTTTAAAAAAAGACTTAATCCAGAATATAGCTGTCTTTATCTATAGAGAAAAGAGGTTTACAGTACATGAAATACTATATCTCAATATTTAAAAAACTTTGAAATTTTATTACGCATTTATTTTATGAGACTATTTTTTCTATTGGCAGCAAGGACAGCAAGGGCTGTTATATTAACAACTCCCCGGGAAGTTACTGAAGGTGTTAAGATATGGGCGGGACGTGCTGCCCCGATTAGAATAGGACCAACATGGAGTGCATTTGTGAGGCTTTTAACAGTGTTGAGCGTGATATTGGCTGAATCAAGTGTTGGAAAGACAAGCAAATTAGCTTCACTTTTAAGACGAGAATTAGGAAAAACACGATCACGAAAAACTTTGGAAAGGGCAGCATCAGCATGCATTTCACCATCTGCTTCTAAATCAGGGTGTAATTTGGCAAGAATTTCTGTTGCACGTCGCATTTTACGCGCACTTTCTGTGTTTTTAGAACCAAAGTTTGAGTGTGATAATAAGGCTGCTTTTGGTGTTATTCCAAATGCTTCAACTTCTTGAGCTGCCAACACAGTCATTTCAGCGATTTCTTCTGCAGAAGGATTTTCATTGACGTAAGTATCTGTAAGGAAAAGAGTACGTTGTTGAGAGATAAGCAAACTCATAGCAGAAAAACGGTGAACATTAGGATCAAGACCGATAATTTGTTCAATCAATTCAAGTTGGCGTTCAAAGCGTCCTTCTAAGCCGCAAATCATTGCATCTGCTTCTTCACGCATAACGGCAAGGGCAGCAATAGCCGTTGTTGATGTTCTCACTACTGTTTTTGCCATTTCAGGCGTAACACCACGCCTTCCTGTATAATGAAAAAATAAATTAACATAATCACGAAAACGTGGATCATCTTCAGGGTTTGTTAATTCAAAATCTATACCGGGACGAATTCTTAAACCAAAGCGTTTTAATCTTGCTTCTACGACATGTGGACGGCCGATAAGGAGGGGCGTTGCTGTTTGTTCTTCAATGACAACTTGTGCCGCACGAAGGACGCGTTCATCTTCACCATTGGCATAGATGACGCGTTTACGTTTTGCTGTTTTTGCTGCAGCAAAAACAGGTTTCATTGTTAAACCAGAAAGAAAGACAAATCGATTGAGGATATCATAGTAGGCCTCCATATCTTCAATGGGACGAATGGCGACACCAGTTGTCATTGCTGCTTTAGCAACAGCGGGAGCAATACGCAGTATTAAACGCGGATCAAAAGGAGAGGGGATCAGATAGTCTGGTCCAAAATTGGGTGGTTCTTTTGAGTATGCACGTGCTACAACATCTGAAGTTTCTTCACGTGCAAGGGCAGCAATCGCATGAACAGCGGCCATTTTCATTTCTTCATTAATTGCACTAGCACCTACGTCCAATGCACCACGGAAGATATAGGGAAAACAAAGGACATTATTAACTTGATTGGGATAATCAGAGCGTCCTGTGCAGATCATTGCATCTGGTCGTATAGAGCGTGCTTCTTCAGGCATAATTTCTGGTACTGGATTAGCCAGCGCTAAAATGAGTGGATTTTGAGCCATTCTTTTAAGATATTCAGGCTTTAAAACACCACCCGCAGATAGGCCTAGAAAAATATCCGCATCATCAATAATATCAGATAAAGTTCGTGCGTCCGTTTTTTGTGCGTAATTTATTTTCCAACGATCCATAAGGGTCTTGCGACCTTCATAAACAACTCCCTCTAAGTCACTAAGCCAAATATTTTCAACTTTCGCCCCAAGACGAACCAAAAGATTAAGGCAAGCGAGGGCAGCAGCACCTGCACCTGAGGTAACTATTTTGGCATTTTCAATTTTTTTTCCTGAAAGATTTAAGGCATTTAATACAGCAGCAGAAACGATAATGGCAGTTCCATGTTGGTCATCATGAAAAACTGGAATTTTCATTTTAGCACGAAGCTTTTCTTCGATGTCAAAACATTCAGGAGCCTTAATGTCTTCAAGATTAATACCACCAAATGTAGGTTCTAAGGTCGATATTGTTTGTACCATTTGTTCTATATCGGATGCATCAATTTCAATATCAAAAACATCAATATTCGCAAATTTTTTAAATAAAACGGCCTTGCCTTCCATAACTGGCTTGGAAGCGAGTGGACCAATGTTTCCTAAACCAAGAACAGCAGTTCCATTGGATATAACAGCGACTAAATTAGCACGGGAGGTATATTGAGCAGCAAGATTGGGATCTTCATGAATCGCAAGACATGGTGCTGCAACGCCTGGAGAATAAGCAAGAGCTAAATCACGTTGATTATCAAGAGGTTTTGTTGCTTGTATTTCCAATTTTCCAGGTTTTGGGTGTTGGTGATAAAAAAGTGCGGCACTGTCAAGTTCAGCTTTTGGTGAACTGAAATCACTATTTCGTTCTCTAGACATTTTTATGATATCCAAGTTAGCGTATGTGTATATGAGATGTTCCATCTACGATAAGGTTTTGTCCACTAATAGATCCTCATTTCTCTGAATATCAAAATGCATGAGTATGAGAAAACTCTTCTGGATCGTAAAACCAGTTTGATGATTCTTTTTGTTTGTGCACAATGAATAATTTCATTGATAGCAGCACGATTAGCTTTTTCTTTCCTTAATAAAACGCGTAAAAATTGATTAGTCTACAAACAAATAAAATATTACTAATGATTACATTACCAAGCCATTATTTTTTTTGCAATGCTTACAAATTAAGGAAAAAAAAGAAGAGTGTTTTCTATTAACGTCATCTTCTTTATTTAAATTTCTATAGGGAGATAGAAGAAATTTTAAATAACAATTTGCAATTTATAAATTGTTTTTGCAGCTATTTAAAAGGAAACTGGAACTTTAAAAATGGAAGTCATTTTGTTTATTATTCAATTGAACTCTTAATAATGCGAGCTGTATATTTTTAATATACTTACAAATCTGTGTTTTAATAAACGAAAAGTATATCCGAAACAGCTGTAATTGCATGTTTTATACCTAAAGTTCATATATTCCGTATAATGCGTTACTTTATAATGAATCATCCCGTATGTTGAATAGGAAATTTGAATACAATAAGCTTCTTTTATTTCAAATTCACCTAATATAATAAAAAAAACATTTACTTACATAATTCAAACGAGAGTAATATGTGGATAAAAACATTAAAAAAATAAATAGAAGTGTTTCTATAAGCTATTTTAATACAAAAGCATGAATTTTTTTCACAATTAATAAAAATAATTATTACCGATTTTGTACCTTTATGAAACTATGAAAAATAAAGAAGTTAAGAAAAAGATAAGGAAATAGAAAACATGCTTTATCATTCTTAGAATGATATGTTGTTTGATAAGCCATTACGCTTCTTTAGGGTTATTGCTTAGGATATCAAAGAAAACTCGCATGCCAATTATCCCAACCTTTGAAGTACAAAGCTACAGTTGAAAGAAAAGTACTCTATGATAAGCCATTAAAACAACTGGAGAGAGAGAAAGTGGAAAAAATATTTTTTCCACTTTTCTTATTTGTTATTGGATTCGACCACTTGCATGAGCAAGCATAGTGTAAACTTTTCCGGTATCTGATATCAAGTACTTGCGAACTGAGTTGGAAGAGCCAGAACTGCGCGATATATCACGTAAGAGCTTTTCGAAATCTGTAACATATTGATTCACTGAACGTTTAAACCCAAAATCGCTCATATATTTTTTCTTAATCATTTCAAATATTTTTTGTCCATTTAAGGTATAAAGGCGTTCTGTTACGATGTTTTTTTGTCCACGTTGATAATGATCCCATAGCTCAACAATGGCATTGTGATTAATAGCTTGCACTATACCAGAAGCTAATGAATTAAGAGAGCAGTTTGCAGGAGATGGTTTTGTTTGCACTGATGTTAAAACATCATCACTAGGGGGAGCATCATAAAATGTTTCTTCACGTGAAGCTCTTTCTAAGAGATTTGATACCCATTTATTTGGTCTTTTTTTGCTTTGATCTTGTTGCAAGATAGGCTTAGGTGGCACAATCTTTTTAACAGACTCAGTGGAACTGTCACTTTTTTGATTAAATATTGATGATGTAGGAAATGCTGATATTAGCTGTTTTTGTACGCTCTTTTGATCATTTTGTATAACACTGACTAAATCTTGTAACGCTGTAATCTGTTCATTCAAAGCTGTGCGAATTGTTTGCGTTGTTTCTTTTGTTTTTTCTGGAAGTTTTTTTACATTTTCATTGATATCATTATTAATCTTTGAAAGCTCTAAACGAACTTCATCAGCGGAGCGACGTATATCTTCTGCTGCTTCTGAAAAACGCGTTGATGCTTCACTAACAAGCTTATTAAGTGATTGTTGGAATGAATTTGTGGAGTTACGCGCATTCTTATCAGAGCGTTCAAGTGCTAAGTTGAAGATTTTTTCATAATGCCCAATCATTTGATTAATTTCATGAGACTTTGAAACAAGAGCATCGCTTAATACAGAAAGCGTATTATGTTTTTCTTCAAGTGTTGCACTAAGTGAATTTTCAGACTGTTCAAGAACATGAATAGTTTGGGAAAGTGTCTTTGCATGTTCACCAAAACTGCTCGTTATATGATTAATTTGTTCAAAGGTACTCTTTGAAAGTCCTTGCAGAATTTCAACATTAGTATTGAGCGCTTGATTTGAGGCTGACAAACGCTCTGCTACTTGGTCCGTGTTGCGGAAAAAATTATTCGTACTCTCATTAAACTGCCCATCAATATTTTGAACAGCCGATAATAAAACATTACTATTTTCGTGAAAATTGTGAATTGATTGATTCAACTGTGTTAAGATGGATGAGACATTATTAACAAGCTCTTCCTTCATAATCGTTATTGTTTGAAGTGTTTCAGAGTTGGCTTTGGTTAAGCTATTCACTAAAGATTCATTATGTGCATAAATTCTTTGTTCAGCATCTTGTGTGGAAAGAGAGAGTTGTTCACCGATATGCTGTGTTAAAGAATCAATTGATTCTGTCGTATTTTGCGCTGCTTGATTTAAGTGATTTGTAAGCTCTGTTATTTTTCCAACATGTTGTGAAATTTGTGTTGTTGTTTGATTTCCAGCATCTTCCAGACGGCTCGTGACATCAGAGAGCTGATATCCTAAATTATTTTTAAGATTTTGCATAGAGTGATGAAGAACATCACAGCGTTCATTAAGGACTTGCTCTATTGCTGTTGTTGATGTGTGAATAGTTTCATTCAATAATGCTTGTGCATTATGACTGGCTGTTGCGAAAGCTTCAACAGTATGCGCTGTTTGTTCAGACAGAACGGACAGAACTTTTTCACTGGTATCATAAACAGTTTTTTTGACATTTGATACAATGCGATTGCCTGATTCTGAGAGAATATTTTCTGCTTGTGCAGTAACATTTGTAACAGATGAAAGAATTTGTTCACTCGTAGAAGAAAGAATATCAGAAGCTTTTATAATCTTATTATGCAGGTTATCTGTAACTGTATTAACAGAGTCTTCTAAGGTTACACGCATATTGTCAACACTGCTTTCCAGCGCTTGTTGAATTATCTGACTTTGCTCATTATTAAGAATGAGAGACGTTTTTAACGTGTCAGAACGTTCCTCAATAACAGATGTTTGCATATCAATGGCTTCACAGATTTGGCTGAATTTTTCAGATAATGTTTCCTCTAGCGTTGTTGTTCTTTCAAAAATTTTGTGTGCACGATCTTCTAGATCTGTATCAAATGATTCCATACGTGTTTCAAGGGTTTCAAAGAAAACACCACTCGATTGAGAAAGAGTATTCTTTAAAATTTCGGCATGGTTTTCAAGGTTTCTGATATGATCTTGAACCGTTTCAGTAATGTTTTTATTATTGGCGACAATTGCACTCTCAACTAAATCTATTTGTTGTTTCAATGCAACATCGACACGTATATCACTTTTTGCAATGAGGTTATGGATTGTTTCCATGCGTTGCTCAAGTGTGCGTGCTTGATCGGCAAGAACTTCATTGAGAGAAAAACTATTAATTGCTAAAGAGTCGCGCAGAGCATCGGCACGGATATCAATATTTCTCGCCTGTGCTTCTAAAGCATCTTGGGTTGTATTGCAGCTTTGTACAATGACATCTTGTAGCTTTTCAGTGCATTGAATGATGTTTGTAATATGATTTTCAGCTTGTTTATCAACGACTTGAACATTATCAGCCAAAACTTTTTCAATATGAGAAGTATTTTGGGACAAAACATCAATTTGATTTCTTAAAGTATCCGCAATTTTATTTTTCTCGTTATCGAGCATGTCTGCCATAAGAGCTCGTTGATCAGAAAGTTGTACTTTAAAATCTTGTGAACGTTCTTGTATGATATCAACAATGGCATTGTCGACATATTGAATTTCTTCTCTCAGACTTTCTTTACTTTTATCAATTGCAGAAAGAATGGCTTCACGTCCATTTGTAAATGCATGGGTAATGTCTGCTGTTTTTTCTTGGAGGTTCTCATTTATTTTCAAGACATGAGCTTCCAAGAAGTTACCAAGTTTTTCAGCATTATCCTCTAAAGCCTGACTGCGTTCTATAAAGGAATCAATGATGGAATCACTATGTTCTTTAAGAGAAAGATCAACAGTTGCTAAACGTTGTTCAAAGGCTCCAATTGCTTGCGAGGTTACGTTATCAAATTTAGAAGAGAGTTTATGTGCTTGGTCGTCGAGCTTTAAGATCTTCTCATCAAAATTCTGTAGAGATTGATTATTACGATCAATAAGAGCTTTATCCAAGGCTTTAAACTTTTCATCGACAGCGTGCAAAGTTTGATCTGTTACTGCTTGTATATGTGTTGCAATTTTAGCAACATGTACTTCCGCTTTTTCTGCTGTTTCATTAAAGGTTTTTTCTATTTGTTTTTCATTATGATCAAATCGTTTTGCAAAACCATCAAAGTTTTTTCCTAATTCATGAAAAAATTCCGTGTTTTTCTGCTGAATTTGTGTTGTTGTTTTGTTAAATTTTTCAACAAGTTGATTTGTTACGCCATCACCGGCATAGGAAAGTTTTTCAACAAGGTCTTCACCTTGTTTTTGTAAAGTTTGAGAAAGGGTTTGTGCAAGCTTTTCAACATTGGTCACAATGTTAGAGGTAACCAAACCAAATTCATCACTCAGTTGTTCTTGGGTTCCTTTAATTGTTGATTGTACGCGATCTGCGTGATTCAAAATGGCTATGCGTTCATTACTCAATTCTTTGATTAATGTGTGAATGCGTGATTCATTCTCAGCATAGGCTTGTTCTAGATTGTGAACTTCACCTTGTATGATTGCTTCAAGTTCAACAGCACGTCCGAGGGTACGTTCAATACCTTCGTTCATTGCCGCTACTTCTTCACGAATGGTTTGCCCTATAGCAATAGCTTGTTTTTCAGATAGATGTTGTGGTTCACTAAGGCGCTGTGCAGCATTGGTCATAAGAAGCGCAATATTATGCAAGTCGTTTGAACGTTTTGTTAATTGAGCAACGCCCCAAGATATAAGGATAGGAATTGCTGTTCCGGCTGCTACAGCAAGTCCTGTTGGGGATGTAACAAAAGTGCTGATATTGGATAAGGAGCTGAGTCCGGTAGGTGCGAGCTTATGCGCAATAAAAGCTCCTCCCGTTGCCCATAAAGCACTAAGCGCTGTTGTATACCAGTAGACTCGAGAGGAAGAACGCTGCTTGAATGGTCCAAAATTTACAGGGGTTGTTATATCATCATTTGCAGGAAGAAGTTTTGTAGGCAATAATGTATTATGAACAGTTCCACCTGAAATATCAGGTGAAGGTTTTGGAGCAAAAAGCTGTTCAACAACGGATTTATCAATAACAGCTTCATCATGAATATTAGAAACAAAAGTTGACGTACCGTTTTCAGCAAAAAATTCTTCTTCTGCCATTGCAATTTTTTGAATCAGATCATCGACATTAACAACATTTTCAGAATTATTGGATGATATCGTTTCAAATCCTGTGTCATCGAAATCAAAGTTCATAGCTTTTGTGAGGGCTTCTTCAACTTCAACTTCAAATGTTTGCAATTTGGTTCTGCGTGCCATACTCGCCTCGTACTCTTACAGCCGGAAAAGGGATACGTCCTCTTCCACATAATTTCTATATACTAGCTGTTAATTATTTAGAAAGGAATATGCTTAGGGAAAAATTTTAAAAACTTATCAAGATAAAGTTAACGCAGTTTCTTATACCCTGTTTAAAAATGTTATAAAATATAGTAAAAACAATTTATTATTTAAATCTAACAAAAACAAAAATACTGTTTACAACTTGTGTTTATAAAAAGCTTTATAAGCCGGCAGTCTTTGAAATAAGGACAATTTAATAGCAGTTATATATACAGTAAGGTGCGAACGCTTCTCTTTAATACCGATAATCGTTAATAAATGTTGTTGTCCGCTTACTTTTATTGATTCTAAACGAAGCAGTTTCATCATCACATATAGTCTGTAATAGCTTAGGACGTATAAAAGTATGCCTTTGAATTGTAAGCTCATAAAAAAGTAAACGTGGAAAAATTTTTAATTTAGTATAGCTTTTCGTAAGCTGTACTTTATTATTGCCTTAAAGAGCCGTTTTTTCTCTAATTTCAGTTGTTTGTTGCTGAATTTTGAAGCTTCTACGTTGACAATTGGATATTTTTCGGTCGATATGCATGCACGAATATTTTATGCAATCTAGATAAAGGTGTAAGAATAATGGCAGAGCGATCACAACACCTACAAGATGTGTTTTTAAATACGGTGCGTAAGCAAAAAATTTCCCTTACAATTTTTCTTGTCAATGGCGTTAAACTCACGGGTATTGTAACTTCATTTGATAATTTTTGTGTTCTTTTACGCCGAGATGGACACGCGCAATTGGTTTATAAGCATGCTATTTCTACGATTATGCCTGGGCAGCCTGTACAGATGTTTGAGGGTGAAAGTCCTGAGTAAACATATCATTTTAAGATAGACCTCTTATCCCATTTTAAAAGTACTTAGATTGCTATGATAAATGAAAATGAGAGATTAGGAGGGGTATTTGCGCAGAACACAGGACAGGTGCGCGCACTTGTTTTGATACCGTTTTTTCAAGAAAATAGAAGTGAAAGCTCTTTGAGAGAGTGTTCTGTATCTTCTCGTGTTAAAGAGTCATTAGGGTTAGCGCGTGCTATAGGGTTAGAAGTTATTAATTATGAAACGATTAATATTGCAACGCCTCGCTCTGCGACTCTCTTTGGAAAAGGTAAAGTAGATGCGTTAACCTGTTATATAGATGAATATTCTATTGAGCTTGCGATTGTAGATCACTTTTTAACGCCAGTACAGCAGCGTAATTTAGAAAAATTATGGAATTGTAAAGTTATCGATAGAACGGCTTTGATTCTTGAAATTTTTGGGGATCGTGCACGAACAAAAGAAGGAGTTTTGCAAGTAGAGTTAGCGCGTTTGTCCTATCAAAAAGGGAGGCTTGTGCGTAGTTGGACACACTTGGAAAGGCAACGGGGAGGGCGTGGCTTCCTAGGTGGACCTGGTGAGACGCAAATTGAAGCAGACAGGCGTCTTTTACAAGAGAAAATTATTCGTATTCGCCGCGAATTAGAAACGGTTATTAAAACACGTGCACTTCATAGAGCAAAAAGGAAAAAAACATCTTATCCTGTTGTGGCACTGGTAGGATATACGAATACAGGAAAGTCAACTCTCTTTAACCGTTTAAGCGGTGCAGATGTTTTAGCAAAAAATATGTTATTTGCAACGCTTGATCCGACTTTGCGCAAAGTTGTCCTTCCCCATGGAAAAACTATTCTTTTGTCTGATACTGTAGGGTTTATTTCTAATTTGCCAACAAATTTGATTGCAGCTTTTAGAGCAACCCTTGAAGAAGTGGTTGAAGCGGATCTCATTCTTCATGTAAGAGATATGTCAGATCTTGATCATCGAGCACATGCTCAAGATGTTTTAGAAGTGCTTTCAAGTCTCGATATCGATATTGATGATATGGAGCATATCATAGAAGTTTGGAACAAGATTGATATGTTGGATGGGCAAGCATTGAGTGTTTTACAAACAAGCGCAAAAACACGATTAAATCCTGCTCTCATGGTATCAGCACTTAAAGGGGATGGACTTGATCAATTATTAAGAGCCATTGAAGTGCGAATTTTTGGAGAGGTGCAAAGCATTGAATATCTTTTACAGCCTCATGAAATGTCGCTTATCGATTGGTTTTATGAAAACTCTGCGGAAATAGTGCAAGAAGGACATGATGATGGGTCTATTACCATTAGAGCCGTTATTACTTCTGAAGCAAAAAAGCAATTAGAGAATATCAAAAAAAATATGAATTAAGTTCTTTAAAGCTATTGTTGAACATTTATGCTTAAATTTTATGTTTTTCTTATCTCAAAATAATATGACAGCAAATTAAGAGGATAGTTACTACTTTCTCTTAATAAAACAATATGAAGAAGTATTTTGCTGGTTAAAATAAAGATGAGTCTTAAGTGTAATAAAAGACTATTCGTACGTACCGTATGGCGAAGCATTTTGATTGTTTTGCTATTACAAATGCTATGTGTATCTTTGATTTGGTTGTATTATTTTGTCCAGCCCCGTGGTTACCAAGCAACTTTAGTATTTTCATTATCTGATTCTGTAGGAAAACCATTACCAATTAAAAAGCAAGACGATGTTATCGCTTTTTTGTTTTCACAGCCTATGTTCTTCAATGATTCGAATTTTTCTTTAAGTGCTTCTTATAAGAAAAAAAATCATGAAAATATCCATTTATCGCGTCATGGTGATTTTATCGATCTTACTTTTGAAGCCGAGACACTTGAAGCAGCTCAACGTGGGTTGGAAATTTGGTTTTCCGCATTTTCACAAGCAATCATAAAACAGAAACAATTTTTGTTAAATGATAAATTAGAAGACAAACAATATGATAATACTGCAATCGTTAATATCGTGCAGGAATTTCGTAAATCTGTTGATTCTTTTATTCAGCATGGTGTAAAACAAACAGAGCTTCATGATCTTTCGATGCAATTAACGCAAGCAACTTTAAAGCGTATTCATTTAACAAGTTTGAATTCAACAATTAATATGATGCGTGAAAATGGGCAGTCTTTACTGTCTTTATCGTTTATTGCAGGCAATTCAGCAATTGTTTCTCTGGAATCTAAACGTGACCTCTTGGAAACACAAAGAGCACATATGGCTGCGCAATTGGGGTGGACACATCCTCAAATTAAAGCGATGACTGCAGAATTAGAGACAGTTTCTCATCAATTAAAAAATAAAATTTTACAAATCGTTTATCAAGTTCATTCAGATGAGGTTATTGCAACGGAATTAGAAAAACAGCTCAAAAAAAGAATGAACTTTTTTGTAAAAGATCAATCCCAATCTTTGAATGAAATATTTAACGAGTTTGAAAATAAAATAAAAGCAGCAGTCGATGCACAAAATGAAGCGATGAGCAAGTCTGCTCAACGAAGAGAAAAAATTATTGATTCATATCGGAGATTGAGTGATGATCCTCTTCTCTTACAAAATACAAATATCCACGTGGTTATGCCAACAACGTTAGCACCAATTTCTTTTATGGCTCTTTATGGAAAAAATATTCTTGTGAGTGCATTGGCCAGCTTCCTTACTCTTTTGCTAGGAATATTGTTATTTTATCCGTGCTTTAAAAGCAAAAAAGACCAACTTTCAGAAGAGGATTTGATATCAAAAGAAAATGCTCTTAAGAAGAATGAGAGTATTTTAGTCTCTCAAGAAATGAAAAATTTTGAAGCTTTTATTACGATAGAGGGATTATCTGATGTTTTGAAATGGCGTGCTTCAACCATTGTTTCAATCATTGGACCAGAGGCAGCACGGACAGCGGCAAAGCTTTCACTTCATTTCACAAAAGAGAATAAAACAATTTTGTTGGTCGATATTTCTGGTCAACAAATAGAGAAAGTCATTGGCCCACATCGCGGACTGAGTGATATTTTAACGGGCAATGCCAAGTTGCATGATGTTATTTACCGTGATTATGATACGGGGGTTGATATTCTTCCTCAGGGGTTAACAAGTGCTATTTCTGCACAAGATTTTTCAAATGACATTTCTCATATATTACAAGAATTTAAAAAAGAATATGATTTTATCATCCTAGAGATGGCAAGTGAACCAAAATATGGATTTGAGCAATTTGCAGAGCTAACAGACTATTATATTTGTAATACTGTTCTTAATGAACAAGAATGGATGATGCGGATGGTAGACAGCTTTCCAAAGACTGTTTATCGCATTGTTGCATCATAAGCTTCGTAAAAAAGAAATATGTATCGCATGTTATAGTGGTACGCTTGTTTTTTGCTAAAGTTGTAGTACATACTAAAATAGACAAAGAGTTAATGTTTAAATTTTAAAATGCATTTTAGTTGGAGAGAAGCGTGGGGCAATCAGAGATGGCAGTAAAGAGATTAAACAATAGCATTTTAACACCTGTGCAAAAGAAAAATAGAAAACAAATACAGGTGTGGCTTTACTCTATTTTATTGCTTTGTTTGGCAATTGTCTTAGTGGGTGGCGCTACTCGTTTGACGGGATCAGGATTATCTATAACGGAATGGAAGCCAATACATGGCGTTATTCCACCGATTGGTGTGGATCAATGGCAAGAGGAATTTTTAAAATATCAACAGATAGCACAGTATAAGCTGCTTAATCCTGATATGACTTTAAGTGCTTTTAAGGTCATTTTTTGGTGGGAATGGGCGCATCGTTTTCTTGGGCGTCTTGTTGGTCTTGTTGCTTTATTGGGGCTCATTTGGTTTTGGGCGACTAAGCGTGTTGAAAAAAATATCTTACTTCCGCTTATTGTCGTGCCTATTCTTATCGCCTTTCAAGGCTTTATTGGTTGGTGGATGGTTGCTTCAGGGATTGGGCAAAGTAATTTAACAAGTGTGAGCCAATATCGTTTGGCATTTCATCTTATAACGGCATGTTTTGTTATTGTTTTTGTTACTTATTTATCTCGAGGACTTGCAGAATACTCAGAAAAGCCAGCAAATCAAAAGGTGCAATATTTTGCGGCTTGGCTTGTTATTCTCGTCTTGATAGAGATTTATTTCGGAGCTTTGGTTGCAGGGCTTCATGCTGGAAAAGTCTATAATACATGGCCGCTTATGGATGGGCAGATTATTCCTGATGGATTGTTGCAGCATCGTCCTGTTTGGCTCAATTTATTCGAAAATTCCTTAATGGTTCAATTTATTCATCGGTTTTTTTCTTATTTTTTATTTATTGTCTCAGTTGTTCATGCTTTCTATGTACAAAAAAATGTTCCACATTCCACCCATTCTCGTCGTGCATTTCTTATCTGTGTTATGATTATTATCCAAGCACTCTTGGGTATCTTAACACTGTTACATGAGGTTCCGATAAGTTTAGGGCTCATTCATCAAAGTATGGCACTAGCAGTGTTATGTTTTGCGGTTGCGCACTGGCGAGCAACAAAAGGGGCATATCGCGTTGTTGAATAAAAGTTTGTGTTTAAGGAGGTTTAGTCGCTTGAAAGCATTAAATCGAGGTTTTGTATAGCCGCAGCTGATGCGCCTTTTCCTAAATTATCGAATATGGCGCTGAGATTAAAAATACCTTCACGATCATTTCCAAATACGAACAGTTTCATATCATCTTTATTGGCTAAACACTCTGGATTAAGTCTTTGAAGTGAAGCAGTTTCTTCTTGTGATGCAACTAAAATGGTATTTTGTCCATCGTAATGGTTTGCGAGAATTTCGCGCAAATCAGAACAGTTTGCTGATTTTGTGAATAAATGGCGGTGCAGAGGAAGATTCACAATCATTCCCTGAGAAAAACGACCCACACTTGGTATAAAAAGTGGGGTTTGATTGATTTGTCCATAGATTTTGATTTCTGGCACATGTTTGTGTTCAAGATTAAGACCATAGATAAAATAATTGTCCTGAATATTTTGTTGAGATTGATTTTCCATTTGTAAAATCAACTGTTTCCCACCACCAGTATAGCCGGAGATTGCATTAATCGAGATGGGATAATAGGCGTCTAGTAGTCCTGCTTCACGGAGGGGGCGAATCAAACTAATGGCCCCGGTAGGGTAGCATCCGGGATTGGTTACATAATGTGCAGCTTGGATGCGCTTTCTTTGTCCTGCTGTCATTTCAGGAAAACCGTAAACCCAGTCTGGTGCAACACGGTGGGCTGTCGAGCTATCAATAATCCTAATGTTTTTATTTTTTTTAAGCCAATGAACTGTTTCGCGTGCAGCATCATCTGGAAGACACAAAATAGCAATATCGGCTTGATTAAGATAGTCTTGTCGCAGATGAACATTATGGCGATCTTTATGAGCTAGAGAGAGTAGTTTTAAATCTGTACGCCTTTCTAAGCGTTTTTGTATTTGTAGTCCGGTTGTGCCATGTTCACCATCAATAAAAACTTTGGTTAGCATTCTTATTTGCCTTCGTATTAACTTTGCCTATTATATTCAGCTTTTCACATTATAAATTATTTCTAATCATTAAATTATTGAATTTCTTTAGATTATAGATATTTTTTGTAAAAGGTGTAAACAAATTAAGAGTGTAAAAAAAGAAATGTAATCTCATTTTTTACCATTCTTGAGAGGGAAGTTTTTCGCTGTTTTTATAACAAAGAATAAGATAAATATTTGCTTCATTATTTTTGAGTGTAAGTGGTTTAAAATGTTTGGTTTGCATGGTTTGCTGTGTTATCGTTTCTTGACTTTATTTTTTTATGTTAGGAATGTGTTTTATGACTCAGCAAGAAAATGACGCACAAAAGCGCTTTTTTAATGATAGTTTACAAACTGTTGATGGTGCAATTTTTGATGCAATTAGAGGGGAGTTTGAGCGTCAACAACATGAAATTGAACTGATTGCTTCAGAGAACATTGTTTCAAGAGCGGTTCTTGAAGCGCAGGGGTCTGTTTTAACTAATAAGTATGCAGAAGGTTATCCAAGAAACCGCTACTATGGTGGATGTCAATTTGTTGATGTCGTTGAAGATTTAGCCATTGAAAGGGCAAAACAGCTTTTCGGTGCTGCTTTTGCAAATGTACAGCCTAATTCTGGTAGCCAAATGAATCAAGCTGTCTTTTTAGCTTTACTGAAGCCTAATGACACATTTATGGGATTAGATTTAAATGCTGGTGGTCACCTTACGCATGGTTCATCTGTTAATATGTCAGGAAAATGGTTTGATGTTGTTTCCTATGGTGTACGTAGAGAAGATCAGATTATTGATATGGATGAAGTTGAGCAGCTGGCAAAAGAGCGTAAGCCCAAACTTATTATAGCGGGTGGTTCATCTTATCCACGGCTATGGGACTGGAAGCGATTCCGTGAAATTGCAGATGAGATTGGTGCTCATCTACTCGTTGATATGTCTCATATTGCTGGTCTTGTTGCTGGTGGCGTGCATCCTTCACCTGTTCCACATGCGCATATTGTAACAACAACAACACATAAGTCGCTTCGAGGTCCTCGTGGTGGTTTAATATTGACAAATGATGAGGCTTTATCCAAAAAAATTAATTCTGCAATTTTTCCTGGTCTTCAGGGTGGTCCTTTAATGCATGTGATTGCCGCAAAGGCTGTTGCGTTTGAGGAGGCTTTGCGTCCCTCTTTCAAGAGTTACAGTGCCAATGTTGTCGCTAATGCGAAAACTTTAGCAAAAACATTACAGAGTAATGGTTTTAATATTGTTTCTGGTGGTACAGATAATCATTTGTTGTTGGTTGATTTACGTTCCAAAAATCTAACAGGTAAACGTGCTGAATTGGCTTTGGGACGCGCTCATATTACCTGCAATAAAAATGGTATTCCTTTTGATTCTGAAACGCCATCTATAACATCGGGAATTCGTTTGGGATCACCTGCTACCACAACGCGTGGTTTTTTAGAAAAAGAGTTTATTCAAGTTGGTCATCTGATTTCAGAAGTTCTTGATGGTCTTCGGAGCGCAAAAAGTGATGAAGATAATCATGCTGTTGAAATGGCTGTTGAGAAAAAGGTAAAAGATATAACGAATCAATTTCCTCTTTACTCTTATCTTAGCACTCGTTAAGGATACAAAGGATGCGCTGTCCTTACTGCCAATATGAGGATACACAGGTTAAAGACTCACGTCCAGCAGAAGAGGGGGCAGTGATTCGCCGCCGTCGTGTGTGTTCCGTTTGTGGTGGTCGTTTTACAACTTTTGAACGTGTTCAGTTGCGCGAGCTCTTGGTTGCTAAAAAAAGTGGACGATGTGAACCCTTCGATCGTGATAAGTTAATGCGATCAGTTGATGTGGCTGTACGTAAGCGCAATATTGATCCTGATCATATTGAACGAGCAATTTCTGGCATTGTACGTCAGCTTGAAAGTTTGGGAGAACCAGAGATTTCTTCAGAAAAAATTGGACGTCTTGTGATGGAAGCATTGAAGAGAATTGATGATATTGCTTATATTCGTTTTGCTTCTGTGTATCGAGATTTTCGTAATGCAAGCGATTTTCACGATGTTATAGATGAATTGTCAAAGGGTATCGCGGATACAGAATCTCGTTTTGATGAATAAAAAAGTGCAAGATGAACGGTTTATGGCTGCAGCTATTCGTTTAGCAGAACGTCATGTCGGTCTTACAGGTGGGAATCCTTCTGTTGGTACGTTAATTGTGCAAAACGATAATGGTGCGGGAGCTTTTATTGTTGGCTATGGCGTAACAGCTATTCATGGGAGTCCTCATGCGGAAGTGCAAGCTTTACACATGGCAGGTTCTTTGGCTCAAGGAGCGACTGCTTACGTTACTTTAGAACCTTGTGCGCATTATGGAAAAACTTCGCCATGTGTGAATGCACTTATTGATTCAGGTGTTTCTCGAGTTGTTGTTGCGCTGACTGATTGTGACAAGCGTGTTGATGGTCATGGTATTGCTCTTTTACGAGCGGCGGGTATTGAAGTGGTTGAGGGCATTTTAGCTGAAGAGGCTTTTGAATCCTTATGGACGCATTGGTGCATAAGGAAGATACAACGCTGTGCGGTTACTTTTAAAATGGCAATTTCTGCCGATAATGGTGTTGGAAAAAGAGAGAAGGGCAGCGTAAAAATTAGTGGAACACTTTCTCATGCCCATACGCATATTCTACGTGCTCAAAATAATGCTATCCTCGTTGGTATTGGTACTATATTAGCAGATGATCCACAACTCAATTGCCGCTTGCCAGGGATGGAGATGCGCTCACCAATTCGTATTATTTTGGATGCAGATTTATCTATCCCCCTTGATGCAAAAGTTGTCCAAACAGCCATAAAAATTCCTACATGGGTTATTTGTGATGTGGATCTTTCAAAGAAAAGCAAAAAAAATGCATTGGAGCAATATGGTGTGTCTGTTTATTCGGTCGAGATGAACAATGGTTGTGTAGAACCCTTTGCTCTTTTACAGATGCTTTATAAACATGGGATTAATAGTGTTTTATTGGAAGGGGGCGTCAAGACAGGGGAAAAATTTTTGAATGCTGGTTGTGTTGATCATTTGATATGTTTTCATACCCCCATTGTTTTAGGCAAAAATCGTATTGAAGCCCCTCATTTTGGAAATTATCTCTCGCAGTTTCATGAGATTGAGACAAGAATGTTTGGAAATGACCGTTTTTATAAGTGGAGACGTAAGACATTATGTTCACAGGAATTATAACGGATATTGGTTGTGTTGAAGATGTTCAACCTTTAAAGCAGGGGATGCGTTTAAAGATTTCTACCCGCTATGCTATAGAAAGCTTAGCAATTGGCGCGTCAATTGCTTGTTCAGGAATTTGTCTGACAATTGTAGAACGAGGATTAAAACAAGAAGATTCCAATTGGTTTGTTGTCGAGGCGTGGGAAGAAACATTACGTTTAACGAATCTTGCACAATGGATAAAAGGAACTTTTGTTAATTTGGAACGTTCGCTTCGATTGGGTGATGAAATGGGAGGACATTTGGTTTCTGGTCATATTGATGGTTTGGCTGAAATCATTGATCAAAAAAATGAAGGGGATGCAATTCGTTTTTATTTAAAAGTTTCAGGACAATTTATGCCTTTCATTGTTAATAAGGGATCTATTGCTCTTAATGGGACATCTTTAACTGTTAATGGTGTTGAGGACTGTGTTTTTGATGTTCTTATTATTCGCCATACACTCGAAATGACAACGTGGGGACAAGCTAAAATTGGAGATCGGGTCAATTTGGAAATTGATCAACTTGCTCGTTATGCTGCAAAAATTTTAGCTTTAAAAAGAGAAGATGAATAAGCCAAAACTTTCTTGATCGTTTTCAGAATTTTATGCTTTATAACCTTGGTTTTTTTGATTCGTTTTTTGTGGAATTCCATTATGATGAAAGAGATACGTAAAAAGCCTCACGTATTGATTGTTGAAGCACGTTTTTATGGGGGGATTTCTGATGCGCTTTTGAGAGGTGCAGTGAATACTTTGCAAAAAGCTGAAGCAAGTTATGATGTTGTAACGGTTCCTGGAGCATTAGAAATACCAAGTGCAATAGCTTTTGCTGAAAAAAATAAGATATCGTATGATGGTTATGTTGCTCTTGGTTGTGTTATTCGGGGTGAAACATATCACTTTGAAATTGTTGCTAATGATTCTTGTCGTGCATTGATGGATTTAACTGTTCATCAGCACTTGGCTATTGGAAATGGTATTTTGACTGTTGAAAATGAAGAACAAGCATGGGTGCGTGCAAAACTAGATGATAAAAATAAAGGTGGTTTTGCGGCTGAAGCTGCTTTATGTATGATCGCTCTAAAAAAGAGATTTGGAGATAATCGTTAAATATGGCTGATATAAAAAGCAGACATTTTCCGCGTTCAGCCAATAAACGTGGAGCAGCAAGACTCGCTGCAGTTCAAGCACTCTATCAAATGGATATCGTGGGTTCGGGAGTGTTGGAAACGGCAGCTGAGTATGAGGCTTATCGCTTGGGAAAAGATATTGATGGAGAGCAGTATCTTGAAGCTGATTTTCAATGGTTTTTGGCGATTATAACGGGTGTTGTAAAAGATCAAAAGCAGCTTGATCCTCTGCTTCATCAACAGCTTTCAGCAGAGTGGTCTCTTTCACGTCTTGATTCTATATTGCGAGCAATTTTACGAGCAGGTTTATGGGAGTTGATCAACCGTAAAGATGTCCCCGTTGCGGTTGTCATGAATGAATATGTTGACATAGCAAAGGCGTTTTTTGAAGGTGATGAACCAAAACTTGTTAATGCAGTTCTCGACAGTATGGCAAAAAAAGTTCGCCTCTAAGAGCTACAAATTCCCCTATTATAGGTCTGATAGTATCAGACCTATAATATTGAAACGGTATGTAGACTATATGATTTAGTTATGGCGTGGCAAATTCGCAGGGCCTTTTATAATTTGAATTAAGAAAGGATGTTCTTTCGTTACAGTTGGCGTTGTTTGTGTAATAAAATCAAATACTTGACCGTCTTGTAATCCGTAATTTGCAACTTTTGCAACCTGATTATTTTTATTGAAGTAAATGGCTAAAACTTTGCGATCAATAATCTTTGTTTTCATAAACTGCATCCCACGATAACGTGTCTGTGAGATGTAATAAAAAACTTCATTATCATATTTTGTTTTTAATGAAGGGGTCCCTAAAGTTAAAAGAACTTGCTCTTGACTTGAGCCAATAGAGATAGAACTTAAAGCATTTTTATCAAGAACATAGCCCTCTCTATAAATTTGGCTTGAACCTGAAGAATCAAGAAGACTACACCCAGCAAGCATTCCTATGCTTGCTATTGATAGACCAATTAATAATTTACGTTTGATTAAGGCTATTATGTGAGGCATTTGAAACAATGATATCTCCTTTTTATACTGAGATGTAGGACAAGAAGGCAACCTCAAGTTTTTTCTAATTTTAACTTAATCTACCGTAGCTTACACTGAGTTTCCCTGTTATAAAGCAAATTATGCCATATAGAATTTCTTTAGAAAAGAAAAAAATGCATAAATACTTGAGATAAATAAAAACACAGTGCTTTATGCGTTTTTATGTTTGGGAGTTGTCAATGAATGTTCAAAATGTTCCTCAAATGACATTTGCTTTGGCTTATCCAATATCCGTACGTTCTCTACCTGCTAAAGGTATAAGGGTTCATCTTTGTGCAAATAAAAAAGAATGTACACATTTAGCCCAGAACCATAATTTAATTGAAGTAAAATCTTGTGAGGGAAAATTCCATATTTTCCCGTGGAAAAAACGCGGAGTGCGTATAAAAGGTCTATTGCAAGCGCGTATACTGCAGTTATGTGTTGTTACATTAGAACCATTAGAAAATATCCTTTGTGAAAATATTGAGGTTGTTTTTGTTCCTGAAGATTCAAATTTGATGAAGCCTAAAATATCAGAGGATACAGGAGAATTGTTTTTAGATGTGGAGGGGCTTGATACTCCTGAAGTGTTTTATGATGATAAAATTGATATTGGTGCAATCATGGAAGAGTTTTTTGAGTTGTCTATTAATCATTATCCACGTAAAGAGGGGATACAGATGAATATGGTTGAAAATTTAGAAGAAGCAGAGCAAAAATTCTCTCCATTTTCTGTTTTGAAAAATTGGAAGTGATTGTAAAAACATACAAAAAATATCTATTTGTATGCTAAACGGCATTTCTGCGGAGCGATATTTTCGCAAGATGTGCTGTGTGAGTGTTCAGGAGCCAAAAATCATAATATGTATTTAAAAATGAAAAGATGTGGGATATGCAAGCGTGATTAGAATTTCTGTGGATGTCATGGGCGGTGATTACGGTCCAGAAGCAGCTATTGCAGGAGCAGCAATTGTACAAAAATATTTATCAAATATTTATTTTCTGTTTTATGGAGTAGAGGAGGCTGTTCGTCCGGTTTTAAAAAAATATCCCTGTTTGGATTCTGTATCGCGCTTTTGCCCTACAGAAAGTTATACACGCATGGATGAAAAGCCAAGCCAAGCACTTCGTAATGGACGTGGTAAATCATCAATGTGGTACGCCATTGAAGCGGTAAAAAATGGTGAAGCTGATGCTTGCATTTCTGCTGGTAATACGGGTGCACTTATGGCCATGTCGTATTTTTGTTTGAAAATGCTTGCAGAGGCTGAGCGTCCTGGTATTGCGGGTATCTGGCCAACACTGCGCAGTGAGAGTATCGTTTTAGATATTGGAGCAACAATAGGTGCCTCGGCTAGTCAGTTGGTTGATTTGGCGGTTATGGGAGCGGGTATGTTTCGCGCTTTATATCACACTGAAAGACCAAGTGTTGGGCTTTTAAATGTGGGGGTGGAAGAGGTTAAAGGACTTTATGAAATAAAAAAAGCAGGAATGATATTGCGTGAAGTGCAATTAGAAGGATTGGAATATAAAGGATTTGTTGAGGGCAATGACATTGGAAAAGGAACGGTCGATGTTGTTGTGACAGAGGGGTTTTCTGGTAATATTGCTTTAAAAACCGCAGAAGGAACTGCGCGACAGATAGGGGAGATTTTAAACTCTGCACTGCGCAGTTCTTTTTTAACATCTCTTGGTTATTTTTTATCGCGAGGTGCTTTTCGTATACTGAAACATAAAATGGATCCCGATAGGGTGAATGGAGGAGTGCTTTTAGGTTTGAATGGTGTTGTTATAAAAAGTCATGGCAGTGCCAATGCTAATGGTTTTGCTTCTGCTATCCGCGTTGGTTATGAAATGGTTAATAATGGACTTTTAAAAAAAATAACGGCTGATTTACGGCGGTTTCATGAGAATAAAGAAACACTTCTTGACCAAGAAGATGAAGTGGTGATGAATGGAGAGTCCTTATGATAAGCTCTTATAATAGAAATGAAAAATTTGAAGAAAAGGTAAGAGCTGAATGATTCGCTCAATTATACGTGGTGTAGGAAGTGCTTTGCCAAAAAGAAGTTTATCAAATGATGAGATTGCAAAGTTTGTTGAAACGTCAGATTCATGGATTGTTCAGCGTACAGGAATACGCCAACGTTATATTGCCAGTGAAAATGAAACAACTGTTTCTTTAGGAGTTGAGGCTGCGCAAGCCGCCCTTATAAATGCTGGTCTTACAATAAAAGACATTGATTGTATTATTTTAGCAACGTCCACCCCGAATCGTACTTTTCCTGCTTCTGCTGTTGAAATTCAGCATGCTTTGGGAATGAGCCATGGATTTGCTTTTGATATTCAAGCTGTTTGTTCTGGTTTTATTTTTGCTTTAACAACAGGAGATTCTTATTTACGATGTGGAGCGGCTAAAAGAATTTTAGTTATTGGATCCGATACATTTTCTCGAATTTTAGATTGGGAAGATCGTACGACATGTGTTTTGTTTGGTGATGGTGCGGGTGCCGCTATTTTGGAAGCTCAAGAAATTGAGGGGACTATTGCTTTTGAGCGTGGTATATTGTCTGCAAAACTGCGCTCTAATGGTGCTTATATAGATAAGCTATATGTTGATGGTGGACCTTCAACAACACAAACGACAGGCTATTTGCGTATGGAAGGACGAGAAGTTTTTAAATATGCTGTTGGTATGATAACGGATGTGGTTGATGATTGTTTTGCAGCTGCAGGTATGGATTCTTCACAACTAGATTGGTTTGTACCTCATCAGGCTAATAAGCGCATTATTGAAGCATCTGCTAAAAAGTTGGGAATTTCACTAGATAAAGTTGTGATTACCGTTGATCAACATGGTAATACGTCTGCCGCATCAGTTCCGTTGGCTTTAACAACAGCTGTTTGCGATGGAAAAATAAAAGAAGGAGATCTTATCATGTTAGAAGCCATGGGAGGTGGATTTACATGGGGAGCAATTCTTATTCGTTGGTAAATTATGGCTACTTGACCATATTTCAAGAAAACGTATAAGTCATTTTGTAATTTTAAATATTTTAATAGGTGGTTATAATGACAAGTAAGACAGTAACGCGTGCAGATTTAGCGAGCGTAGTTTGTAAAAGAGTGGGCTTGTCACATACTGAATCAGCAGCTTTAGTCGAATTGGTTTTGGATGAGATTTGCAACTCACTTGTAAGAGGTGAAGCGGTTAAATTATCTTCTTTTGCAACTTTTCAGGTTCGCAGTAAAAATGAACGTGTTGGACGCAATCCAAAAACAGGTGTTGAAGCACCTATTCCGCCGCGACGTGTTGTGACGTTTAAGGCTGCCAATGTCCTTAAACAGAGAATTTTAGATTCGCATCGTGCAAAACAGAAAAAATGATATCTCATAAATAAATGCCATGGTATGTTTGGTATTTGTTAAAAAAATGTATAAAATAAGGGTCTTTGTTTTTTAGAAAAAGACTATTGAGTAAGTTGTCAATGATGGTCTTATTTTTGACTAATCTTGTTGAGAAATTGAGACAGAATGAGTCATTGTGAAGTAATTTATTTTGTTTTAAATAAGGTGTTGCAAAATGGATAAAAGCTCTGATGCTTTTCGCACAATTAGCGAAGTAGCGGAGTTATTGGAGCTTCCGCAGCATGTCTTAAGATTCTGGGAAACACGTTTTAGGCAGATTAAACCAATGAAACGTGGGGGAGGAAGGCGCTATTATCGCCCTGTCGATGTTGATTTGCTCAATGGTATTAAGCAGTTACTATATGATCAGGGTTATACGATAAAAGGTGTGCAACGCCTTTTGAAAGAAAATGGTGTTGCTTTTGTGACTGCATTTGGTAATGGTGATCTTGATGCTATGAATGTGGTCATAGAAAAGAAACATGCAGGACAAACTTCTGAAAATGCTAGCAATAAGCCTAAGAAATCTTCTTTTGGGCTTTTAAGTTTCATGAGGAATGAAGGAGAAACATCTGTCGGTTCTGTGAATCTTTACAAAGATAAAACTGATAAAGCATTGTTGCAAGAAATCCTGTTTGAACTCATTGAATGTAAGCGTGTTCTTGATAGAGCACGATAATAATAATGTTTTTTTATTTTATATGTGTTTTTTTAGCAAAACATGTGTTTTGAAATTGTTTTACAAATCAATATCTAGCGTCGAGCGTGGCAATGTGTTTCGTAGAGATTAGACGTTTTATGGTGTGCCCAGAGTTTTATACGTTCAACGAGTAGTAATGTATCGTATGTGTATATTTAACGAGTTTTTTTATTTGGTAAAATATGAAGAGGAGAAAGAATAAACGCTGAGTTTTGCCATTTTTCTTTGATTTAGCTTTATAAAAATTAAGGCAATATCTCATCAGTGTAGATTGCGGGATGTATAATGCCATTGGCTTACCAATTCATGTGCTTGTTTTAAAGAGATGTTTCTTAAGGCTTCTTAATCTTATTTTACTATAATGCCTTGTGAATGATTAATGGTAAACTCGTTGAGTACTGCTATTTTTACATTTATAAAGAAGCAAGTCAGCATCATCATTATAGTTATAGTCGGTCCTCAATGATTGCAACAATCCTTAGCACTTTAGGCGGTTCATTGTGGGCATTTTAAAAGTTCTTTCTCAATAACTTTTATCCACACACTCATTCTGCTTGTTTCGTGCAAGCAAATGATTTTGATAGATTCAACATAAACATATTTAAAACGAGAGAAGCCTATGATATTCGAAACCTTATTTAATATGAATAACGATATATTACCATTATAAATCAATATCTTGTCTTTTTATAAGAGCTTATCTTACGAATAAGACATATCATTGTTCAGCTAATTTTACATATTTTTTATTAATAAATATAATCTTGTTTTCAGCCTTCTTGCTTGATGTTGCTATAATTATCGTAATGATCTATCCATGATAGTAGCAGCATTTTTTCATTATAAAAGTAAAAGATTAATGTTATTATTAATATTCAATTGTCTATGTTGTTTGTATTTAAACAGCTCATAGCTTACATTCAACTTTTTCACCAAACCACCTTGTAGAGAGAGCACGTGATTCTTTCTGGTGATAGGTAGTTGTGCATGAAACAAAAACACACTACAATATCAAATCATTTCATTTTGTACAAAAATTGAAGATTTATAGTAAAAAAATTAACGTATTACCATCTTCTGTGATATTATGCATTTATTACACGTTGCAAATCTGGAGGTGTTGCCTCATTTGAGAGTTGTTTAATTGCATCTTCTACAGATAAAAGGGTTTGATTTGTACTTCCTAAGCGGCGCATATTTACGCTGTTTGTTTCAGCTTCACGTTTGCCACATACCAAAATTACGGGAACTTTTTGTAAAGAATGTTCTCGTATTTTATAGTTAATTTTTTCATTGCGGAGATCTATTGTTGCGGAAAGCCCAATAGCTTTAAGTTTTGCTGTTATTTTTTTGGCATATTCATTTGCTTCGGATGTAATTGTTGCAACAACAATTTGTTCAGGAGAAAGCCAAAGTGGCATATGTCCAGCAAAATTTTCGATTAATATACCAAGAAAACGCTCCATTGATCCAAAAATAGCACGGTGGATCATAACAGGTTGACGTTTTTCTGAATCTTTATCAATATAGAATGCACCAAAACGTTCAGGAAGATTAAAGTCTATTTGTGTTGTTCCACATTGCCATTCACGACCGATAGCATCCTTTAATGTATATTCAAATTTTGGACCATAAAATGCTCCTTCACCCGGAAGGATGCTTGTTTTGATTTGTCCTGCAAATTTTGTTTCAATCGTTTTAAGGACAGATTCCATGATACTTTCTGCATGATCCCATAATGCATCAGATCCAACTCGTTTTTCTGGACGTGTTGAAAGCTTAAGACTAATTTCTTTAAAACCAAAATCAGCATAAGTTGATAAAATAAGATCATTAATACTGAGACATTCATCGGCTAATTGTTCATCAGTACAAAAAATATGCGCATCATCTTGTGTAAAACCACGCACACGCATAAGACCATGTAAAGAGCCTGAAGGCTCATAACGATGAACAAGTCCAAATTCAGCAAGTCTAATAGGCAAATCACGATAAGATTTTAAACCATGTTTAAAAATTTGAACATGACCAGGGCAATTCATTGGTTTAAGGGCATAAACATTCCCATGATCTGAATCTTCTGCTGCTGGAATTACTTTGAACATATTCTCCTTATACCAGCCCCAATGACCAGATATTTCCCAGAGTGACCTATCGAGAACTTGTGGTGCATTAACTTCAGCATATTGATGATCATCAAGGCGTCTACGCATATAGCTGATTAAATTTTGGAACATTTTCCAACCTTTTTTGTGCCAAAAAATCATTCCTGGCCCTTCTTCTTGAAAGTGAAATAAGTCCATCTCACGTCCCAAGCGGCGATGATCACGTTTTTCAGCTTCTTCTAGCATATGGAGGTAGGCTTTTAAGTCATTTTCATTTGCAAATGCTGTTCCATAAATTCTCGTGAGCATTGGATTATTGGCATCGCCACGCCAATAAGCTCCTGCAACTTTCATTAATTTGAAAGCATTCCCAATTTGCCCTGTAGATTGCATGTGCGGTCCGCGACAAAGATCAAACCACTCCCCTTGATAATAAACTTTTAAATCTTGATTTTCAGGAATGCTATCAATAAGTTCAACTTTATAAAATTCCTTTTTCTCAGAAAAAATTTTTCTCGCTTTTTCACGAGACCAAATTTCTTTTCTAATAGGTTTATTGCGTTGGATAATTTCACGCATTTTCTTTTCAATAACAGTGAGATCATCTAATGTAAAAGGTTGTTGGCGTGCAAAATCATAATAGAATCCATTCTCAATAACAGGACCTATTGTTACTTGCGTTTCAGGAAAGAGTTCTTGTACTGCTTCAGCAAGGACATGGGCGCAATCATGCCTTATGAGCTCAAGAGCGCGTGAATCTTCTCGGGTAATAATCTCTACTTGACCAGATTGTCCCAATGGATCCGATAAGTCTCGCGTGATACCATTAAGACTATAGGCGACTGCTTTTTTTGCAAGTGATTTAGAAATAGATTCTGCTAATTCCAATCCTGTCATTTCGGTGGGGTAATTACGTTTTGAACCATCGGGAAAAAAAAGAGAAATAGAGCAAGACATAAAAACACCCTTTTAATCCAATTCCGCTAACGATTGCGGATGGTTTCGTGAAAATTGAGTAAAAAGCTTATAGACTGATTTTTTATCAATACATATGAAAAAAGAAAAGGATTATTTGTTGTGTTTGTCAGAAATTTTCCAGTAACGCCAAGGTTTATAAAAACAGCAAGAATTTCCAAGCGATGGAGGGACTGGATCAAAGCCATCTGTTCCAAAGGGCCCACAACGCATGATACGAAAGAGTCCCATCCATGCACCAGCCCAAAGCCCATGGCGTGCAATCGCTTCATATATATATTCTGAACAAGTCGGGGCATGGCGACACTGATTGCCTATAAGGCTCGAAAGTGTTATTTGATAGAAACGTATTAAGAAAATTCCCAATAATCGTCCGGGTGTTTTTTGCCAAGTGCCTGTGTAATTTCGAGTCAATTTTTTTTGTTGAGATTGTGATTTGAACATTTATTTTTCTTCAATTTGTTGAATGCAGTCTATCGTTGCATCAAAGGGTAGTAGTGTTGCTGTATGGCGCACTTTATAGTCTTTAATGGGCTGTAAGCAAGAAAAATCCTCAAATGGAGCTTGAGGAGAAGGACCATTTTGCGTTAGCATTTTGTAGATAACTTCACGCAATATTTTAAGATCTTGTGTTGTTTGTCCGATGATATGAGATGCTAAAAGTGAAGCCGAAGCTTGCCCTAGCACACATGCATGTATTTCGTGAGCAAAATCCGTAATAATACCATTTTCCACTTTTAAATCTACAGTGATTGTCGAGCCACAAAGATGTGCATGTTTTCTTGATGTTGCATCAGGATTATTAAGACGCCCAATTTTGCCTATATGTGCAGCATATTTAAGTATTTTATCATTATAGATATTATCAATCATGCACTATTGCCTGAAATTTTGAGAGTCGTGATTGTTTAAACTTTTAATTCGCTTATATAGAGATTATACAAAATGAAATAGGTATGGAGCAAATGCTTTGTATAGAGTAAGCTTGGAGTTTTTGAATGCGTAATGTTGTTAAAGAAGACGCAAATTTATCTGAAGAAAAGCGTCCGAGTATTGAAGAGGTGGAAGAAGCGATTCGTACATTACTCTTATGGATAGGGGAAAATCCAAATAGAGAAGGGCTTTTAGATACTCCAAAACGTATAGCCAAGGCATATCGCGAGCTTTTTAATGGTTATAGTCAATCTGTTAAAGAAACCTTAGGTACAGTTTTTGAAGAGGTTTCAGGATATAATGAATCCATAATCGTAAAGAATATACCTTTTTATTCACACTGTGAGCATCATATGATCCCAATTATTGGGAAAGCACATATAGCATATCTTCCTAATGAGAAAATTGTTGGTCTTTCAAAAATTGTACGTGTTGTAGATATTTTTTCTCGTCGTTTACAAACTCAAGAAGCTATGACAGCGCAAGTGGCTCACGCGTTAAAAACGTATCTGAAGCCTCATGGTTTAGCAGTATTGATTGAGGCTGAGCACATGTGTATGGCTATGAGAGGAATCCAAAAACAGGGCTCTACAACAATTACAAAAAACTTTCATGGTTATTATGAAAAAGATCAAGCGGCACAAACACATTTTATGATGATGGTTCAAAGGTCATAGTAGAGCCCATATTTCTCGTAATCTCTATTAAGTTATAAGTCGTCTGAATAAAATAAATTATGAGAAAAAGAAAATTGGCTTGTACCTTTCTTTATGATTTGTTAAAGGCTAAAAACCAAGGTTTTTTCTTTCCACGTGCGGTCGTGGCGGAATTGGTAGACGCGCAGCGTTGAGGTCGCTGTGGGGCAACCCGTGGAAGTTCGAGTCTTCTCGACCGCACCAGTTAGCAGTGAGTCTCTCTATAATGAGATGAAGTTATGTTAGAGAGAGGGGATTTATACGTATTATAGAAAAATCTTTTTTGTATGTTATTTGTTGGTGTGTTTCTAAGAATGTTTCGTTTTTTATTACTTTATCTATGCATTTGAAATGTTATATTTTTATAAGGTGGGGTGAAATTGCAGTGAGAAGTATAATGATTCTGAGATATTTAACACTTCTTATTTGTATTTCTTTATTGCCAGCATGTAGTGATTCACGTGCTGTACTTTGGCATGGGGTGCATGCAACACCTTCTATGACTGCCGTAGAAAGGGAAGTTGGAGGGAAACCAGTTTCTCCAAAAGCCATCGTTCCAGTGTATGTTGCAACAAGTCGTATGATGCAAAATAATTACGCTCAACCTTATGGTGCAGAGCGATCAAATAAAGTTCATTATAATCGCGTTGACGTAGGAATTCCTCAGCAACATGTAAAGGGAGTTGTTGAAATAAATGCGTATAAACCTACACATGATAAGTATTTTGCAGCAGTAGCATTGCAAAAATACGATAATAAAGAACAGTTTAAACAGCAATTAAATGCTGCTTTAGCAAAAAAGCCAAAAGGAAAAAGAGAAATTTTTCTTTTTATCCATGGGTATAATAATAATTTTGCAGATGGTACATTTCGTACAGCACAGTTTACACATGATTATTCTTTAAATGTTGTCGCTGTGCATTATTCTTGGCCTTCTGCCGGATCTGTTCCTCTTTATATTTATGATCGTGATAGTGCTAATTTTGCCCGTGACGGATTGATAGAGCTTTTAACGCTTATTAGTGAAACCAATGCTGATCAAATTTCGGTTATTGCACATTCTATGGGCAATTTTGTTATAATGGAAGCATTTAGAACATTAGCTTTACAGGGAAAATATAGGCCTATTCGTCGTATTACAAGTTTATTAATGGCTGCACCCGATATTGATGTTGATGTATTTGAGCGCCAACTTAATGATATAAAAAAACTCCCGCAGCCAACAGCTATTTTAGTATCCAGAACGGATAAAGCTCTCGCGGTTTCAGGACGTCTTACGGGTGGACATCATCGTGTGGGCGATGGCTCAGATATTGAAATGTTGCGTAAAAATGGAATAGCTGTTCTTGATTTCTCTCATGTGGATGGGGGAGCACACAATGTCTTTGCATCTTCACCAACGTTGATGGCTCTTTCTCGAGAAGGTTCTTTGGCTTCCACAATTATGCAAGGTACAGAATTGTCACCTAGTCAAGCCCTTCTTGCTGATGGTAGTAGTGTGTTGGAGAAAACAACACATCTTATCCTTTATACACCTGTACGTTTTCTCTCTCCACGGATTCCACGTTGATAGTGAAAAGAGAGAAGGAGCTCCATCAAATAATGTATTGGAGGTAATGTTTTTTAGCACTTTCTTTAGAATGGTTTTGTAAAATGAAAAATAAATAGCGGGATGAATGTAAAAAACAGTCATTAGGTGAGTTTGTGATGATCACACGGAAACGCTATGTTAATACGCCTACAGTTGTTGATTATTTATCTCATTCCGCAATTAAGTTGTTAGACATTCATGCTATGCTTGTGAAGGTGAGAAAAGGTGATATGGGGGAAAAACCAAATTTATTGCGTCAAATTGATTCTACAAAAAAACAGTTAGATGAGATAAGCCATGCTCTTATTTTAGAATATCGTAAACGCCAAGAAAATGAGCGTTTTTTAAAACAAATTCTGCTATCCATTTCTGATCAACTTTTTGCACTTAATAATGGTTTTAAGGAAACAGGGCGTCTTTTTTTTCAAGAAGTTAGAATACTTCAATCTCAGATGCAATGTTTATATGAGGGAAAGGAGAGGCTGCATTTGTTGAATAGCCAAGAATCTTTTTGTTCTCCGTCAAAGATTGATGAGGTCATTAAACAGTTACAAAAAGCACGAGAAAAGCTTATTCTTGAAAGCCCACATCTCTTTGAAAAAAGCACAAAAGCTAAACAATAAAAGTTCTTTAGTTGAGCAGATAGATAATTTGAATTTTACAGCAAACAACGCTGTTAGATAGAAGGCTATAACCTTTTTAAAGAAAAGAATTTGCTTTAAAAAATGAAACACATGTATTTTATAATCACACTCTTTATCGCATTAAAGCTTTAGAAGACTTTGGTTATATCTTTGCTAAAGTTAAGGCTGATGAATCAGGTGGCTTTATTGAAGAAAATGTTTGTGAAAAGAATTTACAAAAAACTTTCTGATTCTTTTAATAATAGCCCGCCGGATAATTTTGCCAATGTTATGAAGTTGTTAGTATATTCATTAGAAACTTAAATTTTAATATTTTCCTTGGTATAAATTAGCTGAATTTAAAGCATTAAAAAAGAAGTTTGATAAAAATAACATGTTTTGTAAATTCACGTTCATCTCTACCTTCTCTTGGATTTAAAAACACTCGGAAAATGAATAAGCTACACGTAATTAAAAAATATATGGTACCCCCAGAGGGTGGAGCGGGCTTTTGCAACAAGATTCAAGTTATGTAAATATGTGCAAGAGCTATTGATGCAGATAATTTTTTATGTTCCAATAAAAAATTAAGTATTAAAGAAAAAATCTCAAATCAGAAATTAAAGGTGATCTAAGAGGTGGACGAGAGGGGCGTTAAGTGAGGGCTATTCATTGGTTATCAGCATCATTCGTCAAGTCATCTTCACAGGGTAAATTATTGAGATGGGGCAGGGCTATGGTTGAATGTTCTAAAAGACAATACACGCTCTTGGTTTTTTCGCTATACGCACCACAATAAGCGCCGTGAAATGGGACTTGGTCCTGTTACGAAACTCTATTTAAAAAATTAGATGCCATACCAGCCGATCAAGAAGCGGCTGCTTTAATACGCTTACAGATTGAAAATTGTTGTGCGCCTGACATTGCAGTGTTGCGTTTTGCTTGTGTGGATGATTTAAAAAATCAATCGGATTATCAACGAAGTCAAGCTGCTTTTAATTGGTGTGAGGGGCGCTTAAAACCTCTTCATATTGGGCTTGACCGACGGCGCCAACATGTTTTTGGTGTTGATCTTGCCAGATCGGGCGATGCGACGTCGATTGTGGTGATGGAAGTGGGACAAGATTTGGTGCGCCGTGTTCGGTTTATGGTGGAATTGCGCAATACGCCGTTTGACCAACAAAGAGAAATTTTATTTTATGTGGTGAATAGTTTGCCGCGTTTGTTGGGGGGCGCTTTGGATGCACGGGGCAATGGGGCTTATTTAGCCGAAAAGACGGCGCAGCGTTATGGGGGGCTTGTGAAGGAAGTACAATTGTCGCAAAGTTGGTATGGCAAAGAAATGCCGGCTTATTTAGAAGCTTTTGGGGATGGGCTAAACAAAGCCTTTCCAATTTTTGGCAATGGTTGAAGAGTTTTTTTGTCCGCGAAAAGCTCTCTGATGCTGCCAAGGCTGGTATGGAACAAGCGGGCGAAGATCTGGCTAATTCGATTGTCGATGGCTTTATGTCGTCTAT
>NZ_JBHINJ010000067.1:0-2050 GCF_042194855.1 Bartonella sp. CL70QHWL
AATTCTACTGTTTTCTTGTGTCCTTACAGCTCTGCCTTTTTCTTCTTGCTTCTTCTCATGACGCGCGACAAACGCATGGGCAGTCTCGCTCCAATTCAAAGAATCCTGCGCTACCCCTTCAGAAACTTCTTTAATCCGTGCATTCACATTCTTGATATTTGCATCAAGACCAGTAAATGCACTACCAACATTATTAAAAGAACTGTCTGTTATATTACCATCTGCATCAACCTTGGATAACTTGTAGGTTGGTCCTGTAAACGTACCGTCAACAAATTTTGCATCGCCACCAAGGAATTTAGCTACATTCTGAGAAATTGTGTTGATCTGACTACCATTAATCGCATCATGTGAACTCTCACCAATGGTACCATCTTTTACATTATGAAGTGCAACTGGTCCTGCATCCTTACCTTTTCCTAAAGTTACACTCGTGTAATCAATGCTGCCATTATCATCATCTTTTTTATCGTAATGAACAACAGCTGAATCATCAGACTGAAGGCTGCTAGAAAGCTTCTCTAAACTTTGATCAAGTTGCTCTTTGTTAACCGCTTCATTATTCTTCGTTGCTGCCTTAACACCTGAAAGTGTCCGATCTGCCTGCTCCTTATTTGCGATATTGAGTTCTGTACCTTCTACTTCTTTACCAATATTGATAACTTTTGTCTTTTCATCCTGCTTGGCAAGGCTATCACTCACTACATTGGTCACATCATTATGAACATTCGTAATAGAACTCGCAACACCAGCAAATGCTTCCGATACACTATTGTAAACCTTTTCCTCACCAGCACTACCATCAGAATTGACAGTTTTAAGCTTGAAGGTGGGGGCAACCCATTCTCCATTCTCATAACTAGCGCCACCACCAAAATAGCTAGCAACCGTCCGATTGACTGAATAAAGCTGACCACCTGTAATAGCATCTGTTGATTTAGCGCTAATCTCACCATTTGCTAGAAACGTAATTCTACTGTTTTCTTGTGTCCTTACAGCTCTGCCTTTTTCTTCTTGCTTCTTCTCATGACGCGCTACAAACGCATGGGCAGTCTCGCTCCAATTCAAAGAATCCTGCGCTACCCCTTCAGAAACTTCCTTAATCCGTGCATTCACATTCTTGATATTCTCATCAAGACCAGTAAATGCACTACCAACATTATCAAAAGAACTGTCTGTTATATTACCAGCTGTATCAACCTTGGATAACTTGTAAGTCGGTCCTGTAAACGCGCCATTATTAAATGCCGCATCACCACCAAGAAACTTGGCTACATTCTGAGAAATTGTGTTGATCTGACTACCATTAATCGCATCATGTGAACTCTCACCAATGGCACCATCTTTTACATTATGAAGTGCAACTGGTCCTGCATCCTTACCTTTACCTAAAGTTACGCTCTTATAATCAACTATTCCATCTTCTTTTTTATCGTAGAGAACAACCGCTGAATCTTCTGACTGAAGATTGTTAGAAAGATCCTTCAGACTTGCATCAAGCTGCGCTTTATTGACTGCTTCATTGTCATTCTCTGCTGCCTTAACACCTGAAAGAATTCGAGCATCACCATCACGATTTAAAATATTGATTTTATTGCCGCCTCTTTCCGCACCAATAGTAATAAGACCCATCCTATCCTGCTTAACAAGGCTATCACTCACTACATTCGTAATCTCTTTGCTGATCTCATTTTTTACATTCGTAACAGAATTACCAACTCCAGCCAAAGCATCCGCCACATTGCCATAGTCTATCTCTTCAGAGTTACCATCATCCTTAACTGTCTTAACCTTAAAACTTGGAGCTTTCCATTGTCCTTGCTCATCATAACCTGCACCTCCACCAAAATACGTCGCAAATGTCTTATTCATTGAATAAAGCTGACCACCCGTGACAGCATCCGTTGAATTAGCGGTAATCTCACCATTTGCAAGAAACGTAATTCTACTGTTTTCTTGTGTCCTTACAGCTTTGCCTTTTTCTTCTTTGCTCTTTTCATGACGTGCTACAAAGGCATTAGCTTTATCGTTCCATAACAAAGCATCACCT
>NZ_JBHINJ010000068.1:0-1937 GCF_042194855.1 Bartonella sp. CL70QHWL
TACACCCTCCAGATAATAAAAAACCCCGCATTTGCGGGGATTCCAAACTGCACTGCCTCTCGTCTAGACACAATACGACTAGTGCCGTAATTGTCATTAAATACGATTTGCATCACTTTGTCAACACAAAAATAACACATATTGATATATTCAAAGGGAATCGGTTAGATAATTAAGATGTAAATTAAGGTAGAAAACAATGTCTATAAAAAAAACTCTCTTTAGAAGAGTATTAATTATCACACTTTTTACAACGTGTTTTATATCCACTTCAAATGGATATGCTAATTCTGAAGAATCTTCTTCATTTTTTAATAAGTTATTCTGTTCAAAAGTAACCACAGAATTAAAAACCGAACTTCATAATCACCTAATTCATGGAAACGAATGGTGGGAAAAAAGATTCAAAGAAATTAGAATGATAGAAGAAGTATATTTCTTGCATAACATGTCGACTTTATCAAAAGAACGTTTTGAACAACATGTAAATATGATAAGAGAATGGCATGATATACTGTGGGAAAGAAACAATAGTTTTAGCGATTTAACCGGCAGTATGCTACAAAAAATAAGTGCAATAGAGGATCTAAATAAAGCAAAACAATCTAAGAACCATATGGAGGAATCAGAAATTCTGAAAGTCCTTCCTATAATTGAAAAGCGGATAATTGAAAATAAAAGAAAACTTCATAAACTAGATTATGAAAGTGAAGCGTTATATAAGTTTATCATTCACTTTTATTGATAGTTACATAATTTTGCGAAAAATACTTTTGAAGCGCATTAAGAGCAACCTTTAGCGAACTCACAAGATGTAGTAATTCTTGATCTTCACTAACAAGGTACTGTAGCGCTGCATAAAGATTGTACTGTCTATAGAGATGTTGCGCCTCTTTTATTGCCTCGTGAACAGATTGATAATGACGCGTTGCTTTTTCAACCCATTGCTCAAAGCTATCTGGGTCTGAATTTGTAGACACATCATCATAAACAGCGCTTGGCAAGCCCTTTGCACAAAGGTAATTATTCCTTATCTGTAGATATTGCTGGGCGGCGTCGTATTGCTCTTGAGTAAGCACGCCTTGCAAGTAAAGCCGCCCGATATAGGTACCAGAAAGTGGATTTTTTGCCTCCTGTAGCGTTAAACCGAAGCGCTTTGCACGCATTTCTATTGCCAATTTATCAACGGCTTCACGCGGTGCTTTTGCACGTGATATACGTCCGTTTGGTTCTCTTACCTGCCCTGCTATTTTAGGGCGTCCCCTCTTTTTATTTTTTTTCATAACACCGCCTTTTATTTAAAAAGGAACACTGTCATTCATAACGGTATGGGGCGTATCAAGAGGTCTGTAAATGCTTCTGTCATAAGCAGATGACTGATCTTGATTATCATCATTTTTGCCATCTAAAAGCTTTAATTCGCCTTTGTACTGAGGCAATATGACTTCTGTTACATAGCGATCAACACCGTTTTTATCTTGCCATTTACGGGTTTGTAGTCGCCCCTCGATATAAACTTTGCTGCCCTTATTCAGATACTGGAGAGCTATTTTTGCAAGATGTGGATTAAACACCACAATGGAATGCCATTCGGTTTTGTCTATTCTCTTATTGGTTGCCTTGTCTGTATAGCTCTCAGACGTTGCCATTCGAAAATTGACCACCTCGATGCCAGATGACATTGTTTTGCTTTCTGGATTGGCACCTAAATGACCAATTAAAATCACTTTATTAAGCATGTTTGTAAGTCCCATTAAATGATGTAAAGATCATAACATGTTTTATGTGTTTTTACAATGTTTTCAGTTAGCTAATAACAATTATTTAATGTTTTACATTATGTTCTAAATCACTAAAGCGTGTAAAATCGGATTGAAATGCAAGGGGAACGATTCCTGTCGGACCATGGCGTTGTTTTGCTATAATAACCTCGGCTT
>NZ_JBHINJ010000069.1:0-1892 GCF_042194855.1 Bartonella sp. CL70QHWL
TGAAGCAATTTTGCACTTTCACGGTCTGTTAAAAGAATATCATTTTCTGTCATTCTAAAATCCTTTCACTATAAAAACAAAAACAAATCATAATCATTTATTAACCACATTTTGGTTCATTTAGAAAGATGTTTTATTCATAGAAAACAATATTTTATTATACAATTTCTAATGTGATAATTTATGAGTCTTATTGAGAAAGAATGAGAGAGAAGAGAGCTAAAGTTATCCACAGATAATGGGGTTATTCACCCCATATCTTAAGATTGACCCGTGACATAAGCCGCCCATTTATCCATATAGACACGGCGCTGTTCTAGATAATCAGTACGACGATAGGCACGCTCTACTTTACCGCCGACCGTATGACTTAGAATAGTTTCAGCGACCTCATAGGGGGCATCGGTTGTTTCAGCAAGCCAATCGCGTAAACTAGAGCGAAAACCATGCGGGCAGGCTTCAAGTTTATTGTCTCTCATATATTGAGCCATACACTTCTCAGCGAGGGGACCGCGACCTTTAGCAGAAAAAAAGAAATCATTACGAGAAAGCAATCGTGCTTGTTTTAAAATGTCTAATGCTTCAGTTGATAAAGGCACGCGAAATTCTTTTGTTGTATCACGCTTGCCTTTCATATTTTCAGCAGGTATGGTCCATATATCCCCATCAATTTGATCTTTATGAATATGACGTAAAGGATTGGTACGAACACCTGTCAGAATAAGCAAACGCAAAGCCAGTTGTGTTATGGTTGATGCTTCACAGAGTGTTTTATAAAAAGCCGGAACCTCTCTCCAATCCATGGCTGGTCTATTAGTGACCTTATGGCGTTGTTTTCCTAAGAGAGCTTTTGCTTTTTCTACAGCTTGTAAATCAACATCTACACCTAATGCAGCCGCATGTTTGAGACAAAGATTAAGACGTATCAATGCTGTTCGAGCAATTACAGCCTTTGTATGCCAAATGGGAGAAAGGGTATTGCGTATCTCTGTTTGCGTAATCTCTGAAACGGGTAAACAGCCTAATTTAGGGAGAATATAAAGGCGTAAAGGTGTAAACCATTTACCATTTTTACCATCACCTTTTAATTCAGCTTTACGAGTTTCAAAAGTATCTAGTGCAATATCTTTTAAGTAATGGAGATTGCTTATTGCCTCACGCTTTTGTTTTTCACGTTCTTTAATAGGGTCACGCCCTTCACGTAAAACAGCCCGCCATCCTGTTGCCAATTCACGGGCTTGTTTTAAAGAAACATCTCGCAAGGCACCCAAGCCCATTTCACGGCGCCGACCATGAATGGTATAACGATAAAGCCATTGAGCACCACCATCTTTACGCTTATGGAGAAGCAAGCCGGCACCATCATTATATTTGCCAGCTCCCAATGTTGCGACAGCCCTTGCATTAAGACGATTCATAAGAACCATTTTTACTCCTTTCTGCTATAGTTTTTACCCACACATCAACCCCGCTTGTGACGTGCAAGCAAGTGATTTTGATTGATTCAAGATACACAGATTTAAGATGAGAGAATCTTACGTTATTCAGGGTTCTCATTCAATATGAATAACGCTAGATTATGATTATAAATCAATGCCTTGAACACTTGTTGAATGCCGTTGGTTTGAAAGCGAGAGGTATTACAAAGCGCCCGATTTAAGCACTGGAGAACTTCGTGATTATAGCGAGGAAGAATTTAAGCAGCTACAGTGCATGATGCCCGATATCCAAGGGGCAGCTTTCAATAAAAAGGTTGTAAGACGTGCTTTTTTAGGGAGAAAATTGCTTGAATCCCCCGATCAACCCATGGTTCCAGCGGGTCAATTGGGTTGGGAGTGTATAACGGGGTATTTTGACAAGATAGAACGGCAATTTTATGGGGTTGTGCGTCC
>NZ_JBHINJ010000070.1:0-1837 GCF_042194855.1 Bartonella sp. CL70QHWL
TAAATTCGTATTTTTTTGCAGGCTCTTGTTGATTAACAGACGCGGTTTCATTTGCAATATTAGAGATAACGGGGGTGTTGTTTGAGATATTTTTCATAATTAAAACCTACATGTTTATATGTTTGTTATTGACAACCCTTTAAGGGCGTCGGGCGTTAACAAACACGGCATGTAGTCCGTTGCTTACACTTTTCCCATAAGGGTATTGTATGGTGTAAGCACACCCGACAAAATCATCATATATGCTAATTAAAGCATAAAAGATAGCCAGTTTTTAAAAGCTTTGGAAAGATTGTATCGTAATCTATCCGCTACATGTTTAGTGTTTGTTAATCACTTGATTATTTGTGTAACAAAATACGTATTTATTGTCAATTAATTTATAATTTTTTTTGATATTTTTTCTTATTTTTTAAATACGTTGTGTATTGATAATATCTTATGCTTATTAATTTCTTCTTTTATATTTATGTGCTTTTAAAGCTATATTATATGTTTTATGAAACGATTGCGTTATTTTCTGAATCTATACATTTATAATATTTAGAAACGCTCTCATAATGCGTATTTTAAACTTTATAACCTATCAATTTTGTTACTAAATGAATTTTAAATTTTTTGTGAATTTTGTTTATAAGGGGCTTTAATTTAAACGACCTTAATAGCACCGCGCTCTTATAACAAATGCTTTCATTTGCATTTTTGCTTTCTCTATAGCTGTTATGTTCTTTATAGCCATGGCATCATTTTTCATGTTCATAAGAGAAATGATAAATAGGATATATGATAATTGTGATTTATAGACCGTTATGAAAACACTTATGAAAACATCTCAATAGAAACTGATCATTATAGAGATGAGCAAAATCCCTTTTAATAAACTTTTGTCATTTTTGTCAGTTCTTTTTAGAACCTATATCATTTTTTTTAAATGAGAGAAAATTAAAATCATTATATTTCAATAAGTTAAGTTTTATCAATTTTTCAAAATACAACTTATTAAAACAGCCATAACAAATAAATACAACTGTAAATATATATTTGTCAGTTTATGTCAGTACATTGAATCGACAAAAGTGATCATTTAGTGAATGATTAAAACATGTCTTATGAGAGTATGTGATCTTTTAAAGCCTTTCAAAAGAAAGGGATTATAATCATAATAAATGCTATCAAGACCATTATGGTTATGAGTTTTGGAGGTGCTTTTTACGCCCCCCTTTACATATTTTTCAATAAAAAATAAAAGTCATTATATTTCAATATGTTATTTTTTATCAATTTTTCAAAAAACAACCTATATCAATAGTACAACCTATAAATTCAACTAATGCTCTATGTTTTGTAAGGTTTTTGGGGGGGTAGAAACATTCAAAACCTATAAGTAATATAAGAAAGTGAATATACATAACCCTCTTTAAATAAAGCTTCTGATAACAATAAAGCACTCATTTTAGATTACGGTTTAATCTTTTAAAGGCAATGTAAAAGAAGCGTATTCACTTTAAGATGGGATTTCTTAAAAGTCTTAAAGCAATTCAAAGTAGAGTATTTAAAAGTGTAAGTTTCTTCTTTTTAGAATAATGCATATAAACACTCCTTTTAAAGATTGTATCTAATCAACTTAACAAGAGAGGTATAGATTATGGTTATAAGATTCTATACCCCTTTGTGAGTTTAGCAAGCCAAGTCTATTCAGTTTCTCTAATTTCTAATTTTGGTAAGTTCTTAACGATTTTCATTGTCTCTAAACTTATGGTAATAACTCTAGAGGGTAGGCAGGGTTGCCAATGGTTTCAACAGCATAACGATTGGCATCATTAACAATGCCACTCTT
>NZ_JBHINJ010000071.1:0-1806 GCF_042194855.1 Bartonella sp. CL70QHWL
CCGCGATTAGCTTGCGCTCGTTTTGCTTTTTTGGGAACGTTCTCTTGCTCGTGAATGGGAGGTTGGTTGTCTGATGATGTTGTGATTTGCTCTGATGTGGTCTCAACAGCAGCAACCTCTGTTGGCTCGTCAACCTGTTCGTTTGTTTCTAAACTTTCAGAACCAATTTCTTTTTTTGCTAAAACGATAGTTTTAGTTTTTTTATATATATTCTTATTCTGGTTCTTTATAGCTTGATTTTGCTTAGCGTTTGCTTCAGCAAAAAAAACGTTTTGCTTGTCATTTGCTTCAGCAAAATTATTAACATGTTGTTTTGTATTATTTTTTGCTTGCGCACCTTTTTTACCAGCTTCACTACGAACTTGCGATATGTGCTCTTTTTTATCAGCAAAATCGTTCAACTCTTCTTCAACACGCGTATTCCACAATCCATTATCTGTCTCAACAAGTTTATCATTCCTCATTAAGTATTCGACAATAGCTGCAAATTTTTTCTGCGAACAATTGCAAGCACGTGCAAGCGTTTCAAAATCTTCTTTAATTGGTGCTTTTTTATCGTACATGCGAACGAGAAGCGTCATATAAGCGCCCCTTTGCTCTAACGTCATTCCATCTGTACCACTTATCCAGTCATACAAATGGAATCTTATCCATGGCATACCATTAGACATGCGCGCCCCCTTCTTTCATTAAATATAAATTAGTGATCATAATCCCCCCCTTAAAGCTGTTGCGTATTTATGCGTGCGCATGGTGACGCGTAATCTATTTATTTGATCTCTTTATTTTTGCCTGTTTAAGAGTGTGAATGATGCTGTTGATGTTCATTCTTTTCTTCATATTGAAGCTTCGTCATTTCATTTTGTTCACATGGCTTCATGCAAACAGTGGAACCATTGACAAAAGCAGGCGTTGCTTTTTCTTGTATTGCAGTAGTAAAATTTTCTTGATACCAATCACTAGGACTTACATAATTATCCGTAATCTTTGCTATTTGCTTTATTATCCTAGGCTGAGGAAATCTCTTCTTATTTATGTAACGCGCTATTGATGTCTGTGTAACACCTATAGAGGCTGCAAACTCAGCGTAAGTAATATTATTCTTCAATAAATATGATTTTAGCTTAAACATTCCCAAATCATACCATAGCGGTATTTTTAATGCAAGAGATTTTTACCGTATTGGTATTTGAAAGATAAAATTTTTTTTATAGGATAAGAATCATGAATAACTTAAAATTTTTCAGAGAGAAAATGGGCTTAAGCTCTAAAAAGTTAGCTGAATTAGCAGGTACGAGTCAACCACAGATTTTTCGCTTAGAAAATGGTCATCGGAAATTAACAAAAGAATGGGCTATACGTTTAGCACCTCACTTATCCGTTACCCCTAAACAATTGATGTTTTCAGAACAGGAGACAAATAACTTAGATGCACAAATAGAAGATATGCTCGAACATCTAAGTTATGATAACAAAGTTAAACTTCTTGATCTTCTTTCTTCATTTTATCAAGAAAAGAAATAATAAATTTCTTTTTTTCATCCTCTGTTAATTTTTTCCAAAACGCTAATATTTTTTCATCAATCAATAGATTTTTATCCATTATTTCACCCCTTCCAAATATAAAATAAAAAAAATAACCATTTTGGTATTGACTCAACACTACCATAATGGTATAAACATCTCATAAACCACGCACAAACAATCGCCAAGAGGCGTTAGGGAGGAAAAATTATGGAAAATCCAATTCTTATAAATTCTGATGAAATTTTATTAGTTGTCTATGATGATGATCAAAACATTGGT
>NZ_JBHINJ010000072.1:0-1689 GCF_042194855.1 Bartonella sp. CL70QHWL
ACGCGGCTTTCAAATAGCGTTTTTTATTGATTAAAATGAATCATCCACAATGGAGTAATGAATGCATATATACAAAACGTATCATATTGCAAGCGCTCTATGAGAGATATGAAAACTTATCAAAAGGAATGTAAACGATGCGTATGATCTTTAATCACTCATTTGAATAAGAGAGCCTATAAACGCTTTTCATTGCTATCAAATGTATCAATAAAACGTTCTTATCTTTAAAGAGATCATTTAAAACAAAGCACATGATCATGATGCTTCTTTTAAAACGTTTCAAAGTACTAAGCTCAAAATTGAGCTGAGTGAATTGAAAGAACGCTTTGTCTAAAATCAAACAAATCAAAACGCTTGGTAGGTTTATTAATCCAATCAAAAGAAAATGCTTATTAAGTGAATATCTTATAACAAAACGTTTTTTTACATTTACGAGCATTGGTTTTTAAAAGCAGCTTTTCATAAGAAAAATAAACAAACGCTTTTATAAAATGTAAGGTTTTCAAAATTTTGCTCTGCTGTGAAATCTAGATCTTTGTTTTTTCGTAAATGAAACGTTCTTAAGAACAAATGGTAACTAAGTTATAGCTGTTATAAAAAAGTTTTAACGTTTCTTATAAAGATCTCATTTTATGTTTCAAACGTTTAAACGTGCATTTAAAGAGCTTTCATAAGCGTATTTGTACTTTTCATTAAAACCTAATTTCTTTAAAAATTAGCCGGTCCATTTTGGGGATGTTATCTTAGAATAGAGCATTCTTAAATATTACAGCTTTTGACTCAAAATTGAGTAAAAACCCATACCTTATGATGTTACAATGGTTTTGAAGTTTGTTTGCTTATCTTTGTCTTAATAGCTGCCCCCAAATTTGGAAAGAGCTCATTTGGTTTCGTATTTTTAAACTATAACTTTAAAAACGTTTTTAGTACCAAATCTAAAGTAGATAGTAATTCTACTGCCATGGCATTATTTGCTTCCATTTTTTTGTGGAAGCGAATAGTTCCATTCTTAAAGACTAACCTGCAATCTATTCATTAAAAGGCTTTTCATTTCATAAGATATAACTTTTTGAATTTCATGACCTTTATTTCCTACCTTCGGTAAAAAATACCGTGGTTATAAAATCGATCTTGTCTTTAAATCCTTTTATGCAATCTTTAAAATGTTCGGTGTTATGATGATGCTGTTATGACAGCTCTCTATTTTGCGCTCGCCAATTTTGGCGAATGTTAATTGGCTCTTTTATGTGATTAACAATCCAATCATTAAAACAAGATGTGATCTTTAAACGTATGTTATCGATATTTTCAAACGACTAAATTTAAAACAATGCGATTTTGAGTGATAAAAACATATCATAAAATTTATGAATTGTTATGAATGATATCGGCTTTTCATTTCATTTGAATGCACACATGCGTTATAATCTTTACATCATGATTTGCTTTTTATGCTCTATTCATACATGGCAATCTTATATAAAAAATAGTCAAATGAATCACGTATAAAAGTGTGGATTCTTAAGTGGATTCATATAAAATAATTACAATCAACCTATTGACTTTATTGTATTTTTTGATATTATATCTTACATTGTCTGACCAGTTAATCTCAACACGTTTGATTGCCTCATTGTCTGAAAAGCGAAACCGCTTCTCAACGGGGGCATTCTCTCGCAACGGGTT
>NZ_JBHINJ010000073.1:0-1670 GCF_042194855.1 Bartonella sp. CL70QHWL
CAGAATTTATAAACACTGGTTTATTCACAAATGCCTCCATACTGCCTATTGGCAAAAGTTATTTTCTAAGATATGGAGTGATCAATACGTTTTTCGTAACGATGTGTCAATAGATAAAATACGAAAAACGTATTTTTATTTTTATAAATCTATTCGATTTTGTTTATTATCATTAATGTTAATGAGGTGCTTATGATAGAAAATATAAAAGAAAAGCAGCTATCCATCATGCTAAATAAATTAACCGAATGTGAAAAAAAAGCTTTTATGAATTTCTTGCTGCGAGCAGAGATTTTAAAAGATCCTCGACAATCTTCTTTTCAGAATCATTCGCTTGTGAATATAAGTAAAGAAAATCATCAGAGTAAGGTCCAGAAATAGGTGAGGAATCTTTAAAAAACTCCATAATTTTAACTAATTCATCTGCCTTAATATCTCTCATTTCCCTATTTGTATTAAGATTAATCATATTGGATATAGCTGGTCTTCTTATACCAAGATGGGCGGCAAGCTTGGCTTGGCTCCCTCGTCCCATTTTATCAAGCTCTTTTTTTATCCAAATTTTTAGCTCTTTTTGCCTAACCATAATTAAGTTTATTCCTTATTTTTAAAGTCCTTACAATATAAAAAATACAATGATACGTTTTTCGTATTGACTAAATATTTTTGATATCGTATTTTTATCGCTATGATAAAAACATATACGAAAACCGCAAAACTCATAATTGAGTATCTAGGTGGGTATAAAAAAGTTGCTAATATCGTTAATCGCAATGTTATTGTAATTAGAAAATGGGCTTACCCTTTTGAAAAGCGAGAGGGTAAAGGCGGAATTATACCAGCTAAGTATCAAATTATGCTTCTGAACTATGCCCGTGACCATGGGATAGATTTGCGTCCAGAAGATTTTTTTTATCCCGAGCGCTTGCAGAGATTAATGCAAGAGCAACACCCCCCATTGTCGAAAATTAGCAAGAGCTGCGGTGTTGATCACACCGGAGAAACTTTACAGCATTAAGGAGATAAAGATGGCTGTAGAAAAGAAATATGAATTCACGGATGAGACACGTGTTTTTGGTAATCACACACTTCATCGTATTAAAGCCTTAAGAGATTTTGGAGATGTGAAGGCTGGAGAGATTGGGGGGTATATCGAAAAAGAGAGCAACTTAAGTCATCATGGTGAATGTTGGGTTGCTCAGAAGGCTTGTGTTTTTGATAATGCCAAGGTTTATGAAAATGCATGGGTTTTTAATGGAGCCAATGTTTATGAAAACGCCCGTGTTTATGGCAATGCCCGTGTTGGTATAGATGCTTTTATTTATGGAGATAGTTATGTTTATGGCAATGCCCATATTTATGGCAGAGCTAGAGTTTATGAAAATGCTCGTGTTAGTGGGCATGCGCATGTTAGTGACCATGCCCGTGTTTATGGCAATGCCAAGGTTTGTGGCTATGTCTGTGTTAGTAATGATGCTTCGGTTTATGGCAATGCGCATGTGTATGGGAATGCTAAGGTTTGTGAAAATGCTCGTGTTTACGGAAATGCCAAGGTTTGTGGATATACCAAGGTTTGTGGCTATGGAGAGGTTAGCGATAACGACGAAGTTTACATGCGTAAACACGTTTCATATAGCACAAACGAAGCGCATAAGAATGATGATGGTAAG